>JBDLQN010000027.1:0-10770 GCA_039800585.1 Pseudomonadota bacterium | reverse complement strand
CAAACGTCAAAATCGCTGCCATGGCTAAAGGGGATGTGTAATTTAGGGTAATTGCTGTGGCTAGCGGCAGTTCAGCAATAGCGAAGAAGAACATCACCATAGAGATAAAACCGATAATCGAGCGTGACATATGTTTGCTGATATGTGCGCTTTTGAGCGACAATTTTTGTTGCACAACATACGCGGAAACGAAAGCCAGGCCGACGAGCGAGCGGTAAAATACGAGTTCAGCGCTTGAGTATTTGTGAGAGGCGATTTTGACTAAAACGCCCATCACCGCAAAGAAGAACGCAGCGACCAGCATCCATAAACTACCCCATTTAAACTGGCTCATAGATGAGGCTCTATTTTTTTGCGTAGCCAAATATGGAAGTGCTCCAACCCAGTTTCCATCGGGTGTTGATAAGGGCCACGCTCATCAAGACCTTGTGCATAAAGCGCTTTGCGCCCATCGTGCATGCGCTGACAGATTTCTTTATCTTCGATGGCGGTTTCTTCATAAGCCGCCTGCTGGGCTGCCATATATTCGCGTTCAAATAAGGCGATATCTTCAGGGTAATAAAACTCCACAACATTGGTGCAAGCATCTACACCGCGTGGAATGATGTGCGAAACCACCAACACATTGGGATACCATTCAATCATTAAGAAAGGGTAATACACCATCCAAATGGCGCCATGTTTAGGTAATTTATTGCCGTGATAATGGGCAACTTGCTGTTGCCAAGCTTGGTAAGTTGGTGACCCTATGTTTGCCGCTGGCCGCTTGTAACCGACTGTTTGTACGCTATATTCTTCGCCGAACTCCCAGTTTAATTCATCGCAATCAACGAAGCGATTAAGCCCCGGGTGGAAGGGCTCCACGTGGTAATCCTCTAAGTAAACTTCAATAAAGGTTTTCCAGTTGAAGTTGTATTCTTCGACCATGACTCGATCTAGCATGTAGCCAGTAAAATCAAAATCCTGTTTGCAACCAAGCTGTGCTAAATCTTTCGTGATATCCCGCTTGCCATCAAATAGCAGGCCTTGCCAGTTGCTAAGTTGCGTGTTGCTTAGGTGTAGGCAAGGATTGCCGTCAAAATGTGGGGCGCCCAATAGCTCACCTTGAAGGTTGTAGGTCCAGCGATGGAGTGGGCAAACGATGTGTTTGGTATTGCCCTGACCATTCAACATAATCGCTTGTCTATGTCGGCATATATTGCTGATGAGTGAAATGCCTTGCTGGTTGTGCACCAAAGCTTTTGCGTCTTGCATCCAGCCCAGCGCATAAAAATCCCCTTGATTGGGCGTCATCAGTCCATGGCCCCAATATTTCGCGGACTTTTGGAATAAATGTTTCTCTTCCAGCGCGTAAATTGCTGGATCGGTGTACCAAGACACCGGTAATTGAGGCGCGCAGTGTGTCTCTTTTGTGTGTTCTATGGGTTGGTTAGACAGATGAATCATGCTGCGTAAAATCTCTATGATTTTGACATTGAGGACTTAATCAAAGTACCAAATATTTTGAGGTGTGGATTTTGCACTAACCCCATTTTTTTTCAAGTTTTTTATGTCGATCAAAAGGCGGTATAAATGCCGTTAAATCTTGCTTAAAAGGCACTTTTGCGATAATCTCGTGGCTCACGTACAAAACGTTGATTACTGTGGTTTGTTGATTAAGCGTTTTATTGATTAAGGAGTGAAATAATGAAAAACCCACTAGATAGCGTGTTAGGCACGATTATTTCTGGTTTGATTTTAACAGCGGTGTTGTATCAATTTTTGCAGCATTTGGCTGCGGGGGTGTAAATAATGGATTTCTCTTTAGCTATTTTTCGTTGGTTGCACGTTGTAGCAGGCATCACTTGGATTGGTCTGCTTTATTATTTCAACCTAGTGCAGATGGCAGCTTTAAAAGACGCTGCTGCTGATGGTACCGCTGCTGGTATCTCTAAACACGTTGCGCCACGCGCCTTGCTATGGTTCCGTTGGGCTGCGGTGGTGACATGGCTAATGGGTGCAGCTATTTTAGGTCCTAACTTTGTAGATGCATTTACCTTGCAATCAGGATGGGCGCCAATTGGTGTCGGTGCTTGGTTGGGTACAATCATGTTGTTTAACGTTTGGGTGCTGATCTGGCCAAATCAACAAAAGATTTTGGGCATGGTCTCTGCAACAGATGATGAGAAAGCAAAAGCACGTCGTGTAGCATTCTTGGCTTCACGTACCAATATGATGCTTTCAATCCCGATGTTGTTCTTGATGGCTAACGGCTTATCACATAAGGCAATTATCGGTTTATAAGATTAACGCTTAAGCAGAAACTGGCGGCTTAAGCCGCCTTTTTCTTTTTTATGCGCTCGTGAAAAAGCAGTTTTTGAAGAATATTGAGTAGAAATATGTCGCAACATTTGATGAACACTTACGCTCGTCAACCCATAAGTTTCGTGAAGGGTGAGGGCGCTTGGTTATTCGATGCCGAAGGCAATCGTTATTTGGATGCACTTGCCGGTGTGGCGGTTAATGGCCTTGGTCATGCGCATCCCAAATTGGTAAAAGCGATTAGCGAGCAGGCCGCCAAGTTGATTCATGTTTCCAATATTTACAATATCAATGAACAAGGCCGCCTTGCCGATAAATTGTGTGAAATTTCAGGCATGGATAAGGTGTTCTTCTGCAACTCAGGTTGTGAAGCCAATGAAGCTGCTATTAAGTTGGCAAGACTTTATGGACACAACAAGGGTATTCAAAATCCTGAAATTATCGTGATGGAAAAGTCTTTCCATGGCCGTACTTTGGCAACGCTTTCAGCAACAGGTAATCGCAAGACACAAGCAGGTTTCGAGCCCTTGGTTAGTGGTTTTGTGCGTGTGCCATTTGATGATGTTGAAGCCGTCAAAAATGTAGCTGCGCATAACAAAAATGTGGTCGCCATCTTGGTGGAGCCAGTTCAAGGCGAGGGCGGAATCAATATTCCGCATGATGCTAAAGGCTATTTGCAAGAGTTACGCAAAGTGTGTGATGCCAATGGTTGGCTATTGATGTTGGATGAAGTGCAGACTGGCGTTGGCCGGACAGGCACTTGGTTCGCGTTTCAGCATACCAATATCACCCCTGATGTGATGACCTTGGCTAAAGGTTTGGGTTCTGGTGTGCCAGTAGGCGCTTGTCTAGCTAAAGGCGCTGCTGCAGAAACATTCACCTATGGCAAACACGGTTCAACGTTTGGCGGTAATCCACTAGCGACTGCAGCTGGCTTTGCGACCTTGCAAATTATCGAAGAGGAAAAATTGCGTGAACACGCCGAAAAAATGGGCGATGTGATTTGCAATGGCTTGAGAGCTGAATTAAAAGGCGTTGCAGGGCTAACGACTATCCGCAACGCTGGCCTCATGATTGGTATTGAGCTTGATCGTCCTTGTGGTGATTTGGTCAAACGCGCTTTGGCTGAGAAGTTATTAATTAATGTGACTGCTGACAAGGTAGTGCGTCTATTGCCGCCACTTGTGATTAGTCAAAGTGAAGCAGAGCAGCTTGTGGCAATTTTGGCTAAGCTGATTAAAGATTTTTTGGCTGAATAAAGCCTTAACCGAATAAAAAACAGAGTAATTTGGGTAGTACGATGACTATCAAACATTTTCTACAATTTAACGACTTAAACACTGACGAGCTCAATTATATTTTTGAGCGCACGCGTTGGATTAAAGCGCAATTCAAGGCTTATCAGCAATATTGGCCATTGTCTGACCGTACGCTGGTCATGATTTTTGAAAAGGCCAGCACGCGTACACGCCTTTCTTTTGAGGCGGGTATGCAGCAGCTTGGCGGTTCAGCGATTTATTTGAACACGCGTGATTCACAACTGGGTCGTGGCGAGCCGGTCGAAGACGCGGCACAAGTGATTTCACGCATGAGTGACTTGGTGATGATTCGTACGTTTGAACAAGACATCATCGAGCGCTTTGCTGCGAATTCACGTGTGCCAGTGATTAACGGTCTGACCAATGAATATCACCCTTGCCAAATTTTGGCGGATATTTTTACTTACATTGAGCATCGCGGCTCGATTAAAGGCAAAACGGTGGCTTGGATTGGGGATTCTAACAATGTTTGCAACACTTGGTTGCAAGCGGCGGAAGTCTTGGACTTTAACGTGCATGTTTCAACACCACCTGGCTACGAAGTGGAGCCAGAGCGCGCCAATCTTTACGGCGATAGTCACTACGAAGAGTTTGCAGACCCAATGGAAGCGGCTAAAGACGCCGATTTGGTGACGACTGACGTTTGGACATCCATGGGTTTTGAGGCGGAAAACGAAGAGCGTATGCGTGACTTTGCCGACTGGCAGGTCGATGCAGACATGATGCGCGTTGCTAAAAAAGATGCGCTATTCATGCACTGCTTACCCGCTCACCGTGGCGAAGAGGTTTCTGCTGATGTGATTGATGGCCCGCATTCTGTGGTTTGGGATGAGGCTGAGAACAGACTGCACGTTCAGAAAGCCTTAATGGAATATTTATTGTTGGGCCGTGTTAAGTAACGATTGAATTATTTGGAATTGGGAAAAAGAAGTAATGAGCAAAATTAAAAAAGCCGTATTGGCCTACTCAGGCGGTCTAGATACTTCAGTGATTTTGAAGTGGTTGCAAGACGAATATCAATGCGAAGTGGTGACATTTACTGCTGATTTGGGTCAGGGGGAAGAGCTTGAGCCAGCCCGCGAAAAAGCCAAAAAATTTGGCGTTAAAGAAATCTATATTGATGATTTGCGCGAAGAATTTGTGCGTGACTTTGTGTTCCCGATGTTCCGCGCTAATACCGTTTATGAAGGCGAATACTTACTCGGTACCTCGATTGCGCGGCCTTTGATTGCAAAACGATTGATTGAGATTGCCAACGAAACTGGCGCTGATGCAATTTCGCACGGCGCCACGGGCAAAGGTAACGACCAAGTGCGTTTTGAGTTGGGCGCTTATGCCTTAAAACCGAATATCCATATCATCGCCCCATGGCGTGAGTGGGATTTGTTGTCCCGTGAAAAATTGCTGGCTTATGCCGAAAAACACGGCATTCCAGTAGAAATGAAGCATAAACAAGGCGGTAGCCCATACAGCATGGACGCTAACTTATTGCACATTTCTTACGAAGGCCGTCATTTGGAAAACCCTGCGGCTGAAGCGGAAGAAGATATGTGGCGTTGGACGGTGTCCCCAGAAAAAGCCCCAGATGCGGCTGAATATATTGATATTGAATATGTGAATGGTGACCCAGTTGCGCTTAATGGCGTAAAAATGAAAGCCCATGAATTATTGGCGCATTTGAACAAGCTTGGTGGCAAACACGGTATTGGCCGTTTAGATTTGGTAGAAAATCGCTATGTGGGTATGAAATCACGTGGTTGCTATGAAACACCAGGCGGTACGATTTTGTTGAAAGCCCATCGTGCGATTGAATCTATCACGCTAGACCGTGAAGTTGCGCACTTGAAGGATGATTTAATGCCACGATACGCCAGTATGATCTACAACGGCTATTGGTGGAGTCCAGAGCGTATTACATTGCAAACTTTAATCGATCAAACTCAGAAAACCGTTAACGGTTGGGTGCGCTTAAAGCTTTATAAAGGCAACGTGATTGTGGCTGGACGTGATTCAAAAACAGACTCATTGTTCGACCCAACCATTGCAACGTTTGAAGATGACAAAGGCGCTTACGACCAAAAAGATGCAGCGGGCTTTATCAAGCTGAATGCACTTCGTATGCGTATTGCCGCTAACTTGCAACAAAAGAAACGCTAATTTTAATTATTTGAAAAGAGAGCAACATGGCACAGTTTGATAACGTCAGTGTTAAGAAAAAAGCGAATGTTTATTTTGATGGTAAATGCGTAAGCCACACGGTGCTATTCCCCAATGGCACACGTAGCACCATCGGTGTGATTTTCCCAAGCCAGCTTACATTCAATACACAGGCGCCAGAATTGATGGAAATTAACCTGGGTGTTTGTAAGGTTCGCCTTGCAGGTGAAACTGAGTGGAAAACTTACAGCGCGGGTGAAAAATTCACTGTGCCAGCTAATTCTTCATTCGATATCGAAGTCCTTGAGACATTGGATTATGTTTGTCACTTTGAATAATGCCATTTTGAATAGTTAAGAGGTCAATATGCCATCGTTTGATATTAGTTCTGAAGTTGATATGGTTGCGTTGAAAAACGCGATTGATGTGGCTGGTCGCAGCATTGGTAATCGTTATGACTTTAAAGGCACGAGCGCTAATGTTGAGCTGAATGAAAAAGACAGCACCATTACTCTGTATGGTGATTCAGACTTTCAGTTGGATCAAATCAAAGACATTCTTTTGCCAGCGATGGAGAAAAAAGAAGCCGATAGTGCTAAGCGCCTTGACCATCAAGATGTGCAAAAGATTTCTGGCAACAAAGTGAAGCAAGTGTTAAAGATTAAAGCGGGGATTGATGCTGAGCTTGCCAAGAAAATCGTAAAGCTGATTAAGGACGCAGGCTTGAAAGTACAAGCTAGTATTCAAGGTGACTCGGTGCGAGTAAACGGCGCCAAACGTGACGTATTGCAAGACACCATTGCACATGTCAAAAAATCCATTACGGATTTCCCATTGCAGTTTGGTAATTTTAGAGATTAATTTTTAGTATTTTAAGTAATTGATATTGTTAAGTTAAATGAGCAAAAAAACCCTTTACGATAAATTGTTTGATTCACACGTAGTGACCGAAGAAAACGGCACAGCGTTGATTTATATTGACCGTCATTTGGTGCACGAAGTGACCAGTCCGCAAGCTTTCGAAGGCTTGCGTCTGGCGGGTCGTAAGCCATGGCGTAAAGATTCAATTGTGGCGACTGCTGACCACAACACCCCAACCACCGGTTGGGAAAAGGGTTTGGATGGTATTGCTGATCCTATTTCGCGCATTCAAATTGAGACGCTAGATAGCAATATCAAAGAGTTTGGCGCAAAAGCTTATTTCCCGTTTATGAACAAGGGTCAAGGGATTGTCCACGTGATGGGCCCAGAGCAGGGCGCAACCTTGCCTGGTATGACCGTGGTTTGTGGCGATTCGCACACCAGTACCCACGGTGCTTTCGGCGCTTTGGCGCACGGCATTGGGACTTCGGAAGTTGAGCACGTAATGGCCACGCAATGCTTGGTGCAAAAGAAGTCTAAATCCATGTTGGTGCGGGTTGATGGTCAATTAGGTCGAGGCGTTACCGCTAAAGATATTGCTCTAGCGATTATCGGTAAGATTGGTACCGCTGGCGGCACGGGTTATGCGATTGAGTTCGGTGGCAGCGCTATTCGCGCTTTGAGCATGGAAGGTCGCATGACCTTGTGCAATATGGCGATTGAAGCGGGTGCACGTGCCGGTATGGTGGCGGTCGATGACACAACGATTAACTACCTTAAAGGCCGTCCTTACGCGCCTAATGCTGATCAGTGGGATGCAGCGGTGGCTTATTGGCGCACCTTGGTGAGTGATGAAGGTGCCAAATTTGATGCCGTGGTTGAATTAGATGCAACCAAGATTGAGCCGCAAGTGACTTGGGGCACATCACCAGAAATGGTGGTCAGCGTGAATGGCAAAGTGCCTAATCCTGCATCGGAAAAAGACGCCACTAAAAAAGGCAGTATGGAACGTGCCTTGCAGTATATGGATTTGAGTGCCGATACACCAATGACTGAGATCAAGATTGATAAGGTGTTTATTGGTTCTTGCACTAACTCTCGTATTGAAGATTTGCGTGCGGCCGCCAATATCGCCAAAGGCAAAAAAATTGCTGCCAATGTGAAGCTGGCGCTAGTCGTACCTGGGTCTGGCTTGGTGAAAGCACAAGCCGAATCAGAAGGCCTAGATAAGATTTTTAAAGAAGCAGGTTTTGAATGGCGTGAACCTGGCTGCTCTATGTGTTTGGCGATGAATGCGGACAGGCTTGAGCCTGGTGAGCGTTGTGCCTCAACCTCTAATCGAAACTTTGAGGGTCGCCAAGGTTTGGGTGGTAGAACCCATTTGGTGAGCCCAGAAATGGCCGCAGCGGCAGCGATTGCAGGACATTTTGTTGATGTCCGTTCAGTGTAGGAAGAATTAACTCATGCAAGCATTTACCCAGTTAAACGGTTTGGTAGTTCCATTGGATAGAGCCAATGTGGATACGGACGCGATTATTCCTAAACAGTTTCTCAAGTCGATTAAGCGTAGCGGCTTTGGCCCAAATGCTTTTGACGAGTGGCGCTATTTAGACCACGGCGAGCCAGGTATGGATAACAGCAAGCGCAAAATCAACCCTGATTTTGTGTTGAATAAGCCACGCTATCAAGGTGCTTCAGTGTTGTTGGCGCGTGAGAATTTTGGTTGCGGTTCTAGCCGTGAGCATGCCCCTTGGGCCTTAGAAGATTACGGCTTCCGTGCGATTATCGCGCCTAGCTTTGCCGATATCTTCTTTAATAACTGTTTTAAGAACGGCATGTTGCCTATCGTGCTAGCGGCGTCTGATGTGGATGCTCTGTTTAAAGAAACAGAAGCGGCAGAGGGTTATAAGCTGAATATCGATTTGGCAGCCCAGACGATTACCACGCCAAGTGGCAAAGCCTACAAATTTGATGTGGATGCTTTCCGTAAGCATTGTTTGTTGAATGGCTTGGATGATATTGGTCTTACCATGCAGCATCAAGATAAAATCAAGGCGTATGAAGCTAAACATCAAGCAGAGCAGCCTTGGTTGTATAACTAATTAAAATAATAGGAACAGAAGCAAATGAAGATTGCAGTATTACCAGGTGATGGCATTGGCCCAGAAATCGTTGCGCAAGCAGTGAAGGTGCTTAAGGCGCTTGATATTGGTCTTGAGATGCAAGAAGCGCCAATTGGTGGTGCAGGTTATGAAGCTGCTGGCGACCCATTGCCTGCGGATACTTTGAAATTAGCTAAAGAAGCCGATGCGGTATTACTTGGTGCTGTAGGTGATTGGAAATACGACACATTGCCACGCGATATGCGTCCAGAGCGTGGTTTGCTCCGCATTCGTAAAGAGCTTAATTTGTTTGCAAATCTCCGTCCGGCTTTGCTTTATCCTGAGTTGGCTTCAGCCTCCACATTGAAGCCAGAAGTGGTCGCTGGTTTAGATATTATGATTGTGCGTGAACTGACAGGTGATATTTACTTTGGTCAGCCGCGTGGCATTTCAACCTTGCCAAATGGTGAGCGCGAAGGCATCAACACTATGCGCTATTCAGAATCTGAAATTCGCCGTATTGGTCATGTGGCGTTTAGCATTGCGATGAAGCGCAATAAAAAAGTATGTTCAGTGGATAAGGCCAACGTGCTTGAAACGACTGAATTGTGGCGTCAAATCATGATTGAAATCTCAAAAGAATATCCTGAGGTAGAGTTAAGCCATATGTATGTGGATAACGCTGCCATGCAATTGATTCGTGCGCCTAAGCAGTTTGATGTGATGGTAACGGGTAATATTTTCGGAGATATTTTGTCAGACGAAGCCTCTATGTTGACGGGTTCTATTGGCATGCTACCTTCAGCTTCATTGGATGCAAACAACAAGGGTATGTATGAGCCTAGTCATGGCTCTGCGCCAGATATCGCGAACCAAGATATTGCGAATCCATTGGCTACGATTTTGTCAGCGGCGATGATGTTGCGTTATAGCTTTAATGATGAGGCGAATGCAGTGCGTATCGAAAATGCAGTGAAAAAAGCCTTGGCGCAAGGCTACCGTACCGCTGATATTTATACAGAAGGTACTAAGAAAGTGAAATGTAGCGAAATGGGCGATGCAGTTGTTGCTGCTTTATAAGGTTTAGGAAGAAGACATGTTAAAAGTTGGTTTTATCGGTTGGCGCGGAATGGTGGGCTCAGTGCTCATGCAGCGCATGTTAGAAGAAAACGATTTCGCTAACATCGATCCGCAATTTTTTACCACCTCTCAAGTGGGTGGTGCTGGCCCAAAAGTAGGTAAAGAAACTCCAGCGCTAAAAGATGCGAAAGATATTGCTGCGCTCAAGCACATGGATGTGATCGTGTCTTGCCAGGGCGGTGATTACACCAGCGAGATTTTCCCAAAATTACGCGCTGATGGTTGGGATGGTCATTGGATTGATGCAGCCTCTACGCTGCGTATGGAAAAAGACGCAGTGATTATTCTTGACCCGGTGAATATGCATGTCATTCAAGATGCGCTCCAAAAAGGCGGCAAAAATTGGGTGGGCGGTAATTGCACCGTGTCATTGATGTTGATGGCGCTTAACGGCTTATTTAAGGCTGACTTGGTCGAGTGGGCAACCTCCATGACCTATCAAGCCGCTTCAGGGGCTGGTGCGCAAAATATGCGTGAGTTGCTCAAGCAAATGGGCGAAGCTCATCATGCGGTAAGTGATTTGTTGGCAAATCCAGCGTCTGCGATCTTGGATATTGACCGTCAAGTTGCGGCCACTTTACGTGATGAAAAGTTCCCAACTGCACACTTTGGCGCTCCATTGGCCGGTAGTTTGATTCCTTGGATCGATAAAGATTTGGGTAACGGCCAAAGCAAAGAAGAGTGGAAGGGTGGCGCGGAAACCAACAAGATTTTAGCTCGTGAAGCAAATCCTATTGTGATTGATGGTTTGTGTGTGCGTATCGGCGCTATGCGTTGTCACTCACAAGCGTTAACAATCAAGCTCAAAAAAGATGTGCCTTTAGACGAAATCAACGATATGTTGGCTAAGGCAAATCAGTGGGCGCAAGTGGTACCAAATGAGCGTGAAG
>JBDLQN010000026.1:0-11127 GCA_039800585.1 Pseudomonadota bacterium | reverse complement strand
AATAGCGCCGCTTTGGTGTAGTTGACGATGGTGACTGCTTGAAGTGCCGCAGCATTGGCGCGTGGTTCGCGTTCGAAATAATCAAATAGTTTTAGCGCTGCAAACTGCCCAACCGCCAATAGAATGGCGATGAGAAGCATCAGTCGAGAAAGTAGGGTGCGCGGTAGAAATTTCACAGCAAATGATGCGCTAGCTTAGTGCTTGCTAGATTCGCCATCTGGAACAAACACATAGCCAAAGCCCCACATGGTTTGTAGGTAGCGTGGATGCGCTGGATCGACCTCAATGAGGCGGCGCAAGCGAGAGACTTGCACGTCGATACTGCGGTCGAATACATCTAATTCTCTGCCGCGTGCTAACTGCATCAAACGGTCGCGAGAAAGCGGTTGTCTTGGATGATCAATAAACACTTTTAGTAAAGCATATTCACCACTTGTAATCGTAATATTGACGCCATTTTTGCTAAGGCTGCGTGTGGAAGGGTCAAATACGAAATCACCAAAAGCCATACTGCCAGCACCCAAACCGGGTGCGCTTGGTGGTGTGCTAATTTGGCGGCGCATAATGGCGTTAATACGCGCTAGCAGCTCACGCGGATTAAAGGGTTTGGGTAGATAATCATCGGCACCCATTTCTAGGCCAATAATGCGGTCCACTTCGTCACCTCGTGCCGTGAGCATAATAATTGGCATTGCGTTACCAGCGGCCCGCAAACGGCGACAGATGGCGAGTCCATCTTCGCCAGGGAGCATCAGGTCCAGCACCAATAAATCTGGGTTTTCTTCGGCAAGCGCTGCGTCCATTTCTGTTGAATCGGCAACTGTTTTAATGCTAAACCCTTGTTCAGTAAGGTAGCGTTGCAATAATTCACGCATACGAACATCATCATCCACCATAAGGATTCTTTTGACGTTGGTTTGTGCTGGTGTGACCATGTTCAACTTGCTCCGTTTGCGCTAAATTCGAGCGCAGGGTTTAATGAATTACAGGCTTCTATTATACGATTTGCCATGCCTGAAGTTACATTTTTTTACAAACATGTTTTCTGTATGAAACATTAGATTTACATTCCTATAGCATGATGATGCACCTAAGGATAGAATTACTGCATTTTTAGATTGTCTGGACGCAGGTTATAGGCTAAATATTGCGCAAGGCGCATGAAAAATAGTTTGAATAATTTAAACCCTACCAAATTAAAAAATACCCGTCTGATGACTCGCTTTGTCATCGGTCTTGTATTGCTGCTTCCGACTAGCGTCGTGATGATGGCCGCTCCTCGCGATGCGCAAGGCAATGAGGAGCTTAAGGCGCCAACTCCGAGCAATGCTAAGTCGAATGACCCCGTTGGCGTGAATATGGATGAAAATATTCGTTTGCGTCGCGATTTAGATGAATATTCCCGCAGTGTTGACCCCGCCCACGTTCAGATTGAAGAGCGTCGCCGTGTGATGCGTAAGCGTTTGCAAGAGCGTTTTGCGAGTTGCGACCGTGATGATGATGGCTCGCTGGTGTTAGACGAAATTTTTGATTGCATGCCGCAAATTGCCCGCCGCTTTGCAGATGTTGATTTAAATGGCGACCGAGGCATTACGCTGGAAGAGCTGGAAGCCTTGCAGGCAAGAATGGCTGATAGGCAAAAAGTCATTGCGATTAAAGCCGACTCTGCTCAGGATGGTGATAGCAGTAAACGTAAAAATAAAGACGCTAGCGGCAACGGCCGTAAAAGCGCATTGTAATTCTCCCAATCAAGCTTTTATCTCTTGTCACGTTCACAAGGTGGCAAATTTTTTACCTTCCCTATATAGTTTCAGGCAATAAGCAAAAAGCTTAGGCGCAATGCTTGTGTTTCGCATTGGGCACAAAACTAATAACGAGGGGTAATTCATGGCAAGTTTCTTTTCCAAAGAGCGCACTATTGCGCCTTCTAACTATAATCGTTGGTTAATTCCACCTGCGGCTTTGGCTGTACATTTGTGTATCGGGATGGCGTATGGCTTTTCTGTCTTCTGGAAACCGCTTGGGAATGCTCTGGTTGGCGCTGATGGTCAACCTTTAGCTGCTTGTGCAGCAGGCGCAACGACTTTTGCTGAAAAATTGGCAGGTACAGGCCGTGCGTTGTTTGCGACGGATTGTAACTGGACGCAATTTGATTTGGGTTGGATGTACACCTTGTTCTTCGTGTTGTTGGGTTGTTCAGCGGCACTTTGGGGTGGTTGGCTTGAGCGTTCTGGCCCACGTAAAGCTGGTGCTGTGGCTACCTTGTGTTGGGCGGGCGGCTTATTGATTTCTGCTATGGGCGTTTACACCCATCAACTTTGGATGATGTGGTTGGGCTCGGGCGTGATAGGGGGTATAGGCTTAGGTTTAGGATATATCTCACCAGTTTCTACCTTGATTAAATGGTTTCCCGATCGCCGCGGTATGGCGACAGGTTTGGCGATTATGGGTTTTGGTGGGGGCGCTTTAGTAGGCTCACCGATTGCTACTAAATTGATGGAACATTTTAAAACGCCAGCTGATCCTGGCGTATGGCAAACATTTTTAGTGTTGGCTGTGGTTTACGCTATCTTTATGTTGTGTGGCTCTTTGGGCTACCGTGTGCCGCCTACTGGCTGGCAACCTGAAGGCTGGACGCCACCTGCAGCAAAAGCGACGAATGGCATGATTGCAAATCGTCATGTGCACCTCAAAAACGCGCATAAAACACCCCAATTCTGGTTGCTTTGGTTGGTGCTTTGCATGAACGTTTCTGCCAGTATCGGCATTATTGGTGCAGCGGCGCCCATGTTGCAGGAAACCTTTGGGGGCAGTCTCATTGGTCAAGCTGACATTGGCTTTGCAGATATCAAAAAAGATGACGCTTTAACGGCTGCCGCAGCAGCCGTGGCGGCAGGCTTTGTAGGCTTGATTTCGCTGTTTAATATTTTTGGCCGTATCGCTTGGGCAACTTCATCAGACAAGCTGGGCCGCAAGCAAACTTATTTTGTGTTTTTCGTGTTGGGTGCCTTGCTTTATAGCATTGCCGCTTATGGTGCAGGCATGAAATCTCTCGCTATTTTTGTGGCAAGTATCTGTGTCATTGTTTCCATGTACGGCGGTGGTTTTGCGACGATTCCTGCTTATTTGGCGGATATGTTTGGTACGCAGTTCGTCGGTGCTATTCACGGGCGTCTGCTGACCGCATGGTCAACAGCGGGTATTTTAGGTCCCGTGGTGGTGAACTATATGCACGATATGCGTGTTGAAGCAGGCGTGCCATTTGACCAAATTTACGCGCCGATCTTTTACGTGTTGGCAGCGATGTTGGCCATCGGATTGCTTGCTAACTTGTTGGTAAAACCTGTGTCAGACAAATTCTTTATGAGTGATGCAGAGTTGGCGGCCGAGAAAAAACTCGCGCATGAAAAAGCGGCACCAGCAGCCAAAGGCAAGAAGGCTGAAGTGAATCGCCATGCGTTTGTCGCGACCTTGGCTTGGCTGGCTGTATTAGTGCCAATTAGTTACGGCATTTGGATGACACTGCAAAAAGCTTGGGCCTTGTTCGCTTAACTTTTTTGCTGATATCGGACTAAAAAGGGGCGTAAAGCCCCTTTTTTATTTGAGCAAAATTTCTCTTGATTTTTGTACAATCGTTCAGTAGGATGGCGCTTATGGGAAAAGACAACGACTATCTAGGCAAGCTTCAAGACTATTATGCAACGCATAAAGTTATGCCTTCTTATCAGGCGATTGCTGACTTATTGGGCTTTAAGTCTAAAAATGCAGTAGCTGCTTTGGTGGCGCGGTTGAAATTACTTGGGTTTATTGAGTCTGCCCCTGATAAACGTCTCAAACCTGGTCGCCGTTTCTTTGAGCGTGTATTGGCGGAAAGTACCGTACAAGCGGGCTTGCCAACAGCGGCGCTGAGCGACAACAGTGATAGCCTTAGCATTGATGAATACCTGATTGAAAATCCTTCACGTACAGTTTTAATTACCGTCAAGGGTGACTCCATGATGGATGCCGGCATAGTGCAAGATGATGTGGTGATTGTTGAGAAGAAGCAACTCGCTAACATTGGCGATATTGTGGTGGCGATTGTCGACGGTGAATTTACGCTCAAAACACTCGGTCGGGAGAGCGGGCAGTTTGTGCTTTATCCCGCCAATAAAGCTTATCCAACTATTCGACCACAGGGCCGTTTAGAAATCTTCGGTGTGGTGGTCGGCCAATTCCGCAAGTATTGATTAGTGTTAACTCTGACCGCTTTGATACATCAGCTCTTTGGATGTGTCTTGATATCCTGATTGCACCAATAGCGCCGCTTCAATATAACGACTGACAAGGCTTCTCAATGCTGGCAAATCCTCTGCTTGCTTAAAATGATGTGGAAACTTAAGACTTAGCCAAGCATATAGGCTAATGTCTTTACTCAAATCTTCGGCTTCTTCTAGGTGTTTGGGACTGGTTGAGGCAAGCCAAGTGACCTCTGGCAAGGCTTTAGTTTTGTGTTCTGCCACGCATTGCAAACAACTCAAAAAATAATCTCGTTCTCTTGCTTTGTCCCAGCCGACTGGCGCGCATGAAAAAATAAATTTGTCTTTTAAATGGAGCTTGGGCGCATAAGCATCAATCAACAACGCGAGCTGCATTTGAGTGTCTAGTGGCGCAAGCTCAAATAAATCGCTATTGCTAGAAAAGCGTTCACGAACAAAAGTAAGCACCTCACTGAGTTTCTGCGTGTGCATTTCTCCAGCAATATGGGTGATATCTTTAAAGTTGGGCGATACCGGTAATTTCTCTAAATCGGCAACATCTGAAGTGTGTAGCATGTGTTCAATGTGAATCAGCTCATCTTGCTCAAAAGCGTTCACATAGCCTGTGGGATAAATGCCAAAGCGACCTGCGCGACCAGCAATTTGGCGGGCTTCGGTGGCGTTGATTTTGCGACCAGCGACCCCATCAAATTTTTCTACGCTAGAAAAAATGACGCGGCGGATAGGTAAATTTAAACCCATACCTATCGCATCTGTTGCCACCAGAATATCCGCTTCACCTGAGCAGAATCGTCGTGATTCGGTGCGTCTAACTTCAGGCGAAAGAGCGCCGTAAATTGAGGCCACGCCATAACCCCATTGTCGAAAGCGAGCGCTTAAAGTCAGCACGTCTTTGCGAGTGAAGGCGATAACAGCATCGCCTTTTTGCAATTTGTTTTTTAAATTCCAGCGATTGTATTTTTTGCCGCTCAAGGCTTCTTCCTCAATCAGCAAAGGCGTTTTTCTTTCTAAATGCGTGATGGTGTAGTCTTCGCTCAATGATTGAATGGCTCGTATACATGGTGCAGTCACGCTATTGGCACCACAGACAAACACCTGTTTAGCTGGTGCGCCTATTAGCGCACTTGTCCATGCATAGCCACGCGCTTCATCTTGTAGCATTTGAATCTCATCAATAATAGCGACTTCAACCATATGGTTAGGATTCATCATTTCCACCGTGCAAGCTGTGTGCTGTGCGCCAGGAATCATTTGTCGTTCTTCCCCAGTCACTAAATTGCAAGGCACACCTGCTTCCATCAGCCTGTCACGTATCTCCATTGCCAATAAACGCAAGGGCGCTAAATAAACGCCAGAACTAGCGCTTTGGAGTTGCATTAAAGCTTCATGCGTTTTACCTGAGTTAGTGGGACCTAAATGGAAATGAATTTTGCGGTTTAAGCTACGCGCTAAAGGAAAGGTTTGATGAAAGGCGTCTAAATCCAGCATGGTCAATTTGAACTCACTGTAAGAGTTAAAAGGATGCTTTAGCCAAACGGATTCTCTAACCAATCCAGCTCAGCCTCGGTAAAGCCAGCGGCTAGGCGCGCGGAGTGGTTAAATGGCTTGCGTGGGGTGGGTGCTTGGTATTGTTTGGCGAGATTCGCGTAAGTGCTAATCGGTTCAAGCTGGCGTTGCGCGCACAAATAATTAAACCAATGATTGCCGATGGCCACATGGCCAATTTCATCGCGCAGAATAATATCCAAAATTGCTGCCGCTTCTTCATCACCAATTTGCGCTAATTTATTACGTAAAGCTGGCGAAGCATCTAGCCCGCGAGCCTCCATGGTGCGCGGAACTAGAGCCATGCGTGCTAACACATCATCTTTGGTTTTTTCTGCCATTTCCCATAAGCTAGCGTGGGCATTAAAGTCGCCATATTGATAGCCCATGTTGTTGAGGTGCGCATCTAAAAGCGAAAAGTGATACGCCTCTTCAGCCGCGACTTTTAGCCAATCGCCATAATATTCTTCTGGCATATCGGCAAAACGCCAGATTGCGTCTAAGCCCAAATTGATTGCGTTAAATTCGATGTGAGCCAGTGCGTGAATCATGGCGGCACGGCCTTCGTCGGTATTCATGGCGCGATGCTTTACTTCTCGCGGCGAGACTAATTCTGGTTTATTGGGCAGGCCTGGAATAGGCTGATTGAGCGGAATTTTACTGTCACGACTCAGCAAAACTTTTTGATTGCCGTATTGTTCTTGAAGCGCGCTAACGGCTTGGACTTTTTCTGCTGGCGATTGAATTGCCAAGCAATCAAGGGCGCGCTGACGTAACTCCATCTGACTAAATCAACTGTTCTTGTAGCAGCTCAGATTTGAGGTAAGCGTACACAATCGGCGCCATCAAAATGCCATTTATGCCAAAGCATGCTTCCATGATCAGAAAGGCCAACAAGATTTCCCAAGCCGCCGCCTGAATCTTCTCGCCCACAATTTTGGCGTTGATAAAGTATTCAAGTTTGTGGATGCCGACCAAAAAAACTAAAGCGGCAATGGCGACTTTAAATGAAACGCCGATGCTAATCACAGTAATGACTGCGTTGGAAATGAGGTTGCCAACCACAGGTAATAAGCCAGTAAAAAAGGTCAAAATTACTAAGCTGTTTGCATAAGGCAGATGAATGCCGAAAGCGGGTAAAACGCCCAATAAAAATATGCCTGTGAGTAGGGTGTTAATCGCGGAGATTTTAATTTGCGCAAACACAATATTTTCAAAAGCTTTGCCGAACAGCTGCAATCGATGGCGCATTTCACGGGCAAAAGGTTTAGCGCGACTAAGCGCAGAAAATTGATGCATAGAGAGCAATAGCGCAGCCACGATGGCGATTAAAATATGTGCAAATGTATGCAGGCCTTCTTTTCCAGCAATACTCAGCTCGCGAATGTGCTCTTTGCTTAAGTCGCTAATCGAGCCTTTAAGTGACAGTACGTTTTCAGGGATATAGGCCAAAATCGCTTGCGGAATATCTTGTTTAATGTCGTCGATACTTTCGCCTAACTTGGTGGCAAGGCCAGCCAAATTGTCTTCGTTGCTCAGGGTTTTTGATAAAGATAAACTGGCGGCAACTGCTACTGAAGCCAAAATAGTGACGATGCAAATGACGGCCAATAAGCGCGCCCAAGTTTGTGAAAAGCGGCCAGCAAAAAAATCGCCTAATCGTTTGCTTAGCAGATAAATCAACATGCCAATTAATAGGGTTGGCGCCATATGTAAAAGCAGCACCGCACCCACAAAAAGAAGCATTAAAAAATAGCTGCTAAGTTTTATATGATTCGTCATGCAGAGCATTATAAATGGGTATAGCTAAGTAACGCCATCCCGTTATTTTTTGTCTTGCCCAAAGTGTAGATACAGCATAGGCAATAAAATCAAAGTGAGTAGAGTTGAGCTGACTAAGCCACCAATCACAACGATTGCCAAGGGCCTCTGAATTTCTGAGCCGGGGCCTGTGGCAAACAACAGCGGCACCAAACCAAATGCGGCGATACTCGCTGTCATTAGAACTGGGCGTAAGCGACGCTTTGCCCCTTCTATCACTACCTGTGCTAAGGCCATGCCTGAACTAGCAAGTTGGTTGAAATAGCTTACCATGACGACACCGTTCAGCACTGCGATTCCCAGCAATGCAATAAAGCCAACCGAGGCAGGCACAGACAAATACTCTCCAGAAATCCACAATGCAAATACACCGCCTATCATGGCGAATGGGATGTTCGATAAGATAAGAGCGGCCTGTCGGACTGAATTGAAGGTGGTATAAAGCAACAGAAAAATCAGTCCTAAAGCAATAGGGACTACGATGGCAAGTCGTTGAGCAGCACGTTGCTGATTTTCAAACTGACCACCCCAAACTAGGCGGTAACCTTCTCCGAGTTTAACTTCTGCGTTGACACGTTTTTTGGCTTCTTCTACAAAGCCCACTAAATCTCGATCACGCACATTGACTGTGACGACCACCATGCGATTGCCAAGTTCGCGGTCGATTTTCACTGGGCCATCGGTGCGCACTAAATGCGCAATATTGGAAAGAGGAACGCTGACACCAGAAGGTAAAGTGAGCCGAATATTAGCAAACTCACTAGGCGAGAATCGCAAGGCTTCATCGCCTCTTAATAAAAGTGGCGTGCGGCGTTGGCCTTCTTGCACGATGCCCAGCACTTTGCCTTCAACTTGCGCGCGCAAAATATCTTCGATTTGTGTGACGTCAAAGCCTAAACGTCCCGCCGCCATGCGGTCGATTGTAATGCGCAAATATTGCACACCACTATTTTGAGGGGTGTAAGCATCTTGGCTCCCCTGAATCGACTCCAGAATCTTTTTGATGTGCTGCGCATGTTGATTGAGCACATTTAAATCGCTACCGAAAATCTTAATCGCCAAGTCGCCACGCACGCCCAAAATCATTTCGTTGACGCGCATGTCAATCGGTTGTGTAAAGCTATAAGCCATCCCCGGTAGGTCTTGCATGACTTTGCGCAAACGATCAATCAGCACTTCTTTGTCTGGTGAACGCCAAGTGTCGCGAGGGTTTAAAAGTACGAATTGATCAGTCTGGTTTAATCCCATTGGATCTAAGCCAAGCTCGTCAGAACCGACACGTGATACGACCTGTTTAACCTCGGGCACACGACTTAAAATCGCCTGTTGCAATTTGGTGTCAATGGCTACACTTTGATTGAGATTGATGGATGGCAGCTTTTCCGTGCCAATGATGATGTCACCTTCATCCATGGTCGGCATAAAAATCTTGCCGATTTGGCTGTAAATAATCACCGTCAATAACAAACCGACACCTGCACTAATCGCTACTTTTTTGGTGTTTTTCAGCGCCCAATCTAAGGCAGGTTCGTAAAGTTTTAATGCCTTCTGAACTAGCCATGGTTCGCCATGTTCGACCTTGCCAAGCAATAGTGAAGCGAGTACGGGAATGGCTGTGAGTGACAACAATAATGAGCCTGTAAGCGCAAACACAATGGTCAAAGCAACTGGACTAAACAGCTTTCCTTCCAAGCCTTGCAAGGTGAGTAAAGGCAAGAATACGGTAATGATAATCAAAATCCCCGCGGTCACTGGCACGGCGACTTCTTGTACTGCTAGTGTGATAATTTCTAATCGTGTTTTATTGCTTTCACCTTCTTGTTGCTCATGTTGAGCAAGGTGTGATGCAATATTTTCAACCACTACCACGGCAGCATCAACCAGCATACCGATGGCGATAGAAAGACCGCCTAAGCTCATTAAGTTGGCAGACAAATCGAAATTACGCATCAATACAAAAGTGATAAGTGCCGCCAAAGGCAAAGCAAGCGCTACGGTGAGCGCAGCACGCAGATTGCCCAAGAATAAAATGAGCAAAATAATGACTAGCACAATGGCTTCCATCAGTGCTTTGGAAACTCCATGAATGGCGCGATCGACTAGGCTGCCACGATCATAAAACACTTCAGTTCTGACCCCTTTGGGCAAGGTGGGGGCGATTTCAGCCAAACGTTCACGGACGCCCCCGACGAGTTGACGCGCATTCGCCCCACGCAAGCCTAAGACTAAGCCTTCTACTGCTTCGCCTTTGCCGTTGTGGCTGACTGCGCCATAGCGTGTTAATGCGCCAATTTTTACATTCGCTACATCATTGATGCGAATAGGCATGCCGCCTTGGGCCTTAATCACGGTGTTGCCTACGTCATCAAGTGTGTTAAATCGGCCTTCGGCACGAACAATCAGCGATTCTTCACCTTCATTTAAACGGCCTGCACCATCGTTACGATTATTGCGTTCAAGCGCTTGTTTTAAGTCTTCTAGGCTAACGCCACGCGCCGTCATGCGAGCCAAATCTGGCGTGACTTCATAGCTACGTACCATGCCGCCTAATGAATTTACATCGGCCACTCCTGGAACGCTGCGAAGCTGCGGACGAATCACCCAATCTAATAAACTACGGCGTTGTTCTAGAGATAAATCACCACCTTCTATGGTGAACATAAACATTTCACCTAATGGTGTGGTCATGGGGGCCATGCCGCCAGAAATGTCTTCTGGTAGATTTCCCCAAACGTAGTTCAGGCGTTCGGCGACTTGTTGGCGTGCCCAATAAATATCTGTGCCGTCAGCAAAGTCAACGGTGATATCCGTTAAGCCATATTTGGCAACGGCACGCAGCATCGTCTGTTTGGGGATGCCCAACATTTCGACTTCTACTGGAGCGGTAATACGTGCTTCAATTTCTTCGGGCGTGAGGCCCGGTGACTTAATGATGATTTTGACTTGCGTGCTAGAAACATCAGGAAACGCATCAATCGGTAAATTTTGGACGGCATAAATGCCACCGCCAATTAATCCTAATAAAAATAAAATAATCAGCAGGCGGGCATTCATTGCCGCTTGAATTAATTTGTTTAACATTATTCTTCCCCAATGCCCTGCATTTTTGCCTTAAGCGTTGCAGTGCCAGAAGTCACAATTTGCTCATTTCCAGTAAAGTCACCCGCAATAAGTGATTGATTGCCAACGTTGCCGACCACGCTGACAGGTCGAGCCTCAAAGCCATTTTTTGCTTTAACAAATACAAATGACTGGTTTGCGTTTTTGGGATTGCTGACCTGAACAAGAGACGCTTTGGGCACACTGAAACTGTTTTTATTGTTGCCAGATTGAGCAATTTCCGCCTCCACCATTTGGCCAGGAGCGAGCGTGTTGACGCCTTTATTCAGCAATACGCGTACTAAGGCTGTTTGGTCTAATTTGTTGATGCTGGGTACTATCGCAATCACTTTGCCAGTGGCTTCGGTGTTGCTAACGCTTGCAGGCATGCCGAGCTTGATGC
>JBDLQN010000025.1:0-11428 GCA_039800585.1 Pseudomonadota bacterium | reverse complement strand
GACAATGAAAAAAACCATATTTTTAGCGAGTGCTTTACTGGTTGCCATGCTGGCCGTGAGCGGTTGTAAAGCAGATTCAAAATCTTCATCAAAGGAAAGCGCAATGACACAGAATGTCACCGAATTAATTAAAAAAGATACCGTGCTAGGCGAAGGTCGCGAGGCAGAGGCAGGCTTTAATGTCACAGTCCACTACACTGGCTGGCTGTATGATCCAAGCAAGCCAGATGGCAAAGGTAAAAAGTTTGATAGTTCGGTTGATCGTCACGAACCATTTGTATTCTTTTTAGGCGGCGGCCAAGTCATTCAAGGTTGGGAAGAAGGCTTCTCAGGCATGAAAGTGGGCGGTAAACGTACGCTCATTATTCCACCCAATATGGGCTATGGTGCGTATGGCGCTGGTGGCGTTATCCCGCCCAATGCAACCTTGATTTTTGACGTTGAATTGCTCGGCATTAAATAAGTCTAGAATAAGAAAGTTAGATGATGAAAGCACGTGTTAAATGGGTTGAAGATGTTTGTTTCATGGGGGAAGCGGACAGCGGTCATGCCGTGATTATGGACGGCTCCCCTGAAATTGGCGGACGTAATTTAGGGATGCGTCCCATGGAATTATTGTTGGTGGGCATGGGTGGTTGCTCATCCATTGATGTGGTGACTATTTTGAAAAAAGCACGTCAACCCATTACTAATTGTGTGGCGGAAATTAGTGCGGAACGTGCTGACGACATTCCCAAAGTATTTACCAAAATTCACGTGCATTTTGTGGTGACAGGCAAAGGCTTGAATCCTGTGCAAGTTGAGCGTGCGGTGAATTTATCTGCTGAGAAGTATTGTTCTGCTTCGATTATGTTAGGCAAAGCCGCGACCATGAGTCACGACTTTGAAATTGTAGAAGTAGAATAATTAGACGGTAGTGATTGAGGCGGTGAGTGTTTCACCAGTTTCAATCACGCCAAATAATCGATCAATATTCGGGTGTTTGCCTGGATTTTCTTCCGCATCTTGCGTGTGTTCTGCGTAAATCTTTAAACCTTCTTTGGCAGCCTCTTTGTTAATGCTACCGTGCTTTTTAAGCAAATGGTGATACACCTTGACTGAGCCTTGGCTGCCAGGTTTATTTTCAATCGTGCCAGCTAAGCTAGCGTCTTTGCCAAATAGCTCAATTTTTTGAATGTGGTCTGTTGTTTCTAAAGTGGCTAAGTAGTCGCTAAATTTCTTCATGGTAAGGCTCTATAAATAGTAAGTGGTTGAGGTCATCACTTTTGACATTTGCTTCATGGCAGATTTGATGGGTGCTGGCAATTCGGCGCCACCTAAGCTAATTGCCGTGTCTGCATGTTGTGCTTCGTCAGTTTTCATTTGTTCCAAAATGGCACGACTTTTTTCATCGCTGGCAGGTAATTCATGGAGATGTTTGTCTAGATGCGCACCTACCTGATGCTCTGTTTCTGCCAAAAATCCTAAATTCCATTTGTCACCGATGGCGCCAGCAATCGCGCCTAAAGTAAATGAGCCGGCATACCAAAGTGGATTCAGAAGACTAGTGTGTCCGCCAAGTGCATGGATGCGTTTTTCACACCAGGCTAAATGCTCAGTTTCTTCTTTTGAAGCTTGCTGTAGGGCTTCTACAATTTGCGGGTTTTTTGCGGTGAGCGATTGGCCGTTATATAAAGCCTGGGCACACACCTCGCCGCAGTGATTAATCCGCATTAAGCCCAGCGCATGGCGCTTTTCCTCGGCGCTTAAATCTGTCTCTTGAACATTTTCATCTGGATGCGGGCGCACACTATGAGCACTTGCAGTCAGCGTTTTTAGGCCTTTATCAAATTCGATAATTAACTTATCTAGCATGCGCGTTTCTCGAAAATCACTTTTTATTCGGATTTAAAATATCCATCCCTTTAAGCAAGTTGATTGCTTGCATAAATTGGTAATCACTCTTGGTGCCTGCTTCCATCGGTGTTTTGTCGGCAAATTGCTTATCTTTCGCGTCAGGTTTTACCACAGGTGGTTTAGGCGCTGTCTGTGTTTCAGCCTCTTTAGGGTTGGATAGGTGATTGCTTAAATCAGCTTCGCGCAAGTTCATGCCTTGTTCAGCAGTATTCACGGTCGCATCTTCCACCACGATATCTGGCACGATACCTTTGGCTTGAATGGAGCGGCCATTAGGGGTGAAGTAGCGCGCTGTTGTTAATTTAATAGCGGTGCCATTGTTCATAGGTAAGATAGTTTGCACAGAGCCTTTACCGAAGCTTTGTGTGCCCATAATCACTGCACGTTTATGGTCTTGGAGAGCACCAGAAACGATTTCAGAGGCTGAAGCAGAGCCACCGTTAATAATCACTACCATAGGTACGTTTTTGATTTCAGGTGGCAAGTCGCGCAAGAAGTCGCCTTTATCGCCATTACGAGCGTAGTTGACTGGATTGGCAGTCAGGCGCATTTTTGCGTCTTCGGCACGACCTTCTGTGTAAACAACCAAAGCGTCTTTTTGCACAAAAGCCGCGCTGATGCCAACGGCGGCAGTAATTAAGCCACCTGGATTGTTACGCAAATCTAGCACTAGGCCTTTAAGTGGCGCTTTGTTTTGAGCGTAAAGTGTTTTAATGGCTTTCGCTAAATCTTCTGCTGAGTGTTCTTGAAATTGTGTGACGCGAACATAGCCATAATTTGGCTCGCTCAACTTGAATTTCACGCTTTGTGTTTTGATAACAGCGCGCACCAAAGTGAAATTCAGCGGTTTGTTTTCGCCTTTACGTAAAATTGTTAACTTGATAGAAGTGTCTGGTTTGCCGCGCATGATTTTGACAGCATCATTCAGTGACATTCCTTTCACTAACTTTTCATCCAATTGCATAATTAAGTCACCAGTTTTGATACCGGCTTTGAATGCTGGTGTATCCTCAATTGGGGAAATGACTTTGACCAATCCATCTTCCATGCCAACTTCAATTCCTAGGCCGCCAAATTCGCCTTGCGTACCCGCTTGTAAGTCTTTAAAGCCATCGGCATCCAAGAACGATGAGTGTGGATCTAGGCCACTTAGCATGCCGTTGATGGCTTCGTTAATCAGTTTCTTATCGGCGACGTCTTCTACGTAATCGCTTTTAATTTTTCCGTAAACCTCTGCGAAAGTGCGCAATTCGTCTAAAGGCAGTTGTGGCTTAACGTCTTTATCCGCAATCGCTGGATAATTTAGGCTGAGTGTGACGCCCAATACAGCACCAAGAATGACTAAACTCGCTTTTTCAAATTTTGTACGCATGAAGTAAGGCTTTCTAAACAAATTTGCTCAATTGAACTAGGTTGAATGATATCCTGTTGCCTGCTAATTACCAATCACAATCAGCCGAAATAACCAGTCAACGTCACATGGAATCCAAATCAATAAAACTTGAGATTGAATATTGTACGCAATGCCATTGGTTGCTGCGTGCCGCTTGGATGGCGCAGGAGTTATTAACTACCTTCGCTTCTGACATTACGAGTTTAGCGCTAGTTCCAGGGACGGGTGGTATTTTTGAGGTGCGCTTGAATGGGGATGTGATTTTTTCGCGTAAAGAGGCTGGGCGTTTCCCAGAATCTAAAGAGTTGAAACAGCTTGTGCGCGATATTATCGACCCAGATAGGCCCTTAGGTCATAGCGACCGTTAAACCTACTTGCTTGGTTTATTTGTTTCAATCGCCGCGAGGTCGTTGGCTTCGATGTGACGTGCACCAGTAAACCGTTTTGCCCAATAAGCGTCGTTCATGTCAGTCACGCTAATGGTGCCGCCCGCGCTCGGTGAATGGATAAAACGGTTGTTTCCTACATAAATGCCGACATGCGAAGTCACAGACTTTAGTGTGTTAAAGAACACTAAATCACCTGGCTGTAACTCATCTTTTGAAACTTTAGTGCCCACTTGGCTAATTGCACGAGCACCGTGAGGTAGCGTCAAATTGGCTGCCTGTTGAAACACGTAGCGTACAAACCCGCTGCAATCGAAACCGCTATCTGGCGCGATGCCGCCATATTTGTATTTCACCCCAGTTTGGCTGATAGCATGCAAGATAATTTCTTGGGCTGTGCTGCTCCAAGAAGGGCTTTTATTCGCAGCATCTTGCGCTGCTTGTTCATTTTGATTGCTAGCTGGCGTTGAGCTCTCGATGTTTGGGAAGAAGGAGAAATCAAGCGCAAAGCAAACGTTGCTGGCACTTAATATCAACCCAAGTAGAGCTGAGACCGCTAATTTATTCAATTTAGTCATCCTGCGATTTTAAAAGACTTGTCTTGATATTGCAAATAACTCATTGACGCAAATCCTATTTTTTACAAATTTTACATTTTAATCTGTTGTTTTTTAGCGACACCCTAACTCAGCTATTTGGTGAAGCTTTAGGGGATCAATGCTATAGTCACGCCAACTTTTTTAGCTATTTTGATATGAAAAATTCCCGTCGACATCTTGAGTTGCTAGCACCTGCAAAAAATGCTGATTTTGGCATCGAAGCCATCAAGCATGGTGCGGACGCTGTTTATATTGGCGGACCAGCTTATGGGGCGCGTGCAAAAGCGCCTAATACCGTAGAAGATATCGCTAGGCTGGTGAATTATGCGCATCGTTTCGATGCGGAAGTGTTCGTTACCTTAAACACTATCTTTCACGATAATGAGCTAGAGGGCGCACGTGAAATTGTGTGTCAGCTTTACGATGCGGGGGTGGGTGCGCTGATTGTTCAAGACATGGGCTTATTGGAGATGGACCTTCCGCCCATTCAGTTGCACGCAAGTACGCAGACCGATATTCGCACGGTTGAAAAAGCTAAATTCTTAGATCAGGTCGGTTTCTCCCAAATTGTGTTGGCGCGCGAGTTGGACTTGAACACGATTCAAAAAATTGCTGCTGAAACCACATGCAACTTAGAATTTTTTATTCATGGTGCCTTGTGCGTGGCTTTTAGTGGTCAATGTTTTATCAGTTATGCGCATACAGGACGAAGTGCTAATCGCGGCGAATGCGCGCAAGAGTGTCGTTTGCCGTTTCGTTTAGAAGACGCACAAGGTCGTGTAATTGGGAATGACAAACATTATTTGTCTATGAAGGATAACGACCAAAGTGCCAATCTACGTGCCCTAATTGCAGCGGGAATAAGCTCGTTTAAAATTGAAGGGCGCTACAAAGATTTGCCCTATGTGAAGAACGCGACCGCGCATTATCGCCAGCTTATCGATGAAATTTTGCACGATATGCCAGAGTATGCCAAAACCTCCTCTGGATTAGCGACTTATCGCTTTGAACCACAACCAGAAAAGACTTTTAATCGTAGTGCGACCGATTATTTTGTGCATGGCCGCCAAGCTGATATTGGCGCTTTTGATACGCCAAAATTTGCAGGCGAGGAAGTGGGTAAAGTCACGAAAGTGGCACCCACTTTCTTTGAGGTAGATAGCCAAATTGAGCTGCATAATGGTGATGGTTTATGTTTCTTTGATGTGCATAAAGAGTTGGTTGGTATGCGCATTAATACGGTGCAGGGCAATCGATTATTTCCTAACGAAATGCCAGAAGATATGCGCCGTGGTATGACGGTTTATCGTAATCGCGACCATGCTTTTATGCGCCTTTTAGAAAAAGATTCCGCCAGCAGAAGAATTGCTATTGATATGCACTTTTATGAAACGGTTGATGGTTTCGCTTTGTGTGCTACAGACGAAGATGGGTTTAGTGCAACATCCTTTTTACAGCAAGTAAAAGAGCCTGCGCAAAACAAAGAACAAGCGGAAAAAAATTTGCGTGAGAATTTGGCGAAATTAGGTAATACCGATTTCGCCTTGAATGACATTCGATTAGATATAACCAATAGTTGGTTCATTCCTGCATCAGATATAAATGCGCTGAGGCGTGATGTGATTGAACAGTTAGCACAAGTCAGGCGTGCTGGCTATCAGCGTCCCGAGAAACAAAATCCTGTTGAGCCGCCAGCAATTTATCCAGAAGATACGCTGACTTATCTCGCCAATGTGTACAACAAAAAAGCGCGCGCTTTTTACGAAAAGCATGGCGTCAAAATGATTGCCGCGGCGTATGAGGCTAATCAAGAGTTAGATGAAGTGCCTGTCATGATTACTAAGCATTGCTTGCGCTTTAGTCATGGCATGTGTCCCAAAGAGGCTAAGGGTGTCATTGGGGTGCAGGGTACGGTCACTGCGGAGCCGATGACGCTGATTAATGGCAACGATAGATTTACATTGAAGTTTGACTGCAAGGCTTGTGAAATGCATGTGATGGGCAAGATACGTAAGCCAGTGTTGCAAATGCCGCCGCCTCAACCATTACAATTCTTCCCGGCTCGCCCCAAAACTTGATTTAAGGTGCAGGGTTCATCATGCGCAGGTGCAAATCTTCAATGCCTTGCATGACCTCTGGGCTTAATTTGGTATTCCAAGCATGGATATTTTCTTTAAGCTGATCCATCGTGGTTGCGCCAATAATGGTGCTAGTGACAAACCAGCGGTGATACACAAACGATAAAGCTAATTGTGTAGGGCTTAAGCCATGCGCCCGTGCTAGTTCGGCATAAGCCTTGCTCGCTGGAGTGACGTTTGGTTTTTTGTAGCGTTGGGCGTAACCCAAAAACATCGTCACGCGGCCTTTGGCTTCTGGGTCATCAATATATTTGCCAGTCAGATGGCCAAAAGCCAACGGTGAGTAGGCCAGTAAACTCACATTTTCGCGGAATAGCACTTCAGACATGCCAAACTCCATGCCGCGATTAAGTAGGTTGTAGCAATTCTGCACAGTCGAGATGACTGGCAAATCATATTCTCTAGCGATACGCAAAAACTCCATCACACCCCAAGGTTGCTCATTAGATAGGCCGATGTAACGTACTTTGCCTTCTTTAATGAGTTCGGCCAGGGTTTCTAATTGATTGCGTATGCTCACCCATTCTCTACGCTCGCCGTGTTGATAAACCCCAGACTCATATTCATTGGCAGGGTCAAATAGATACTGCCCAAACATCGGCACATTGCGTTCTGGCCAATGCAATTGATACAGGTCGATATAGTCAGTTTGTAAGCGTTGCAATGAGCCTTCAATCGCGGCGCGAATATTCGCTCTATCTAATTTTGGAGGGCCGCCACGTATCCAATCCATGCCACGTCTTGGACCAGCCACTTTGCTGCCCAAAATAATCTTGTCGCGCGCTTGATGCTTAAGCCAGTTACCCACCATGGTTTCAGTTCGCGTATAAGTCTCGGCTTTGGGCGGGACGGGGTACATTTCAGCGGTATCAATAAAATTGATGCCCTGTGCCAGGGCGTAATCTAGCTGTTCAATTGCCTCCGCTTGCGAGTTTTGGTCGCCATAAGTCATGGTGCCTAAACAAACGGCTGAAACGTTTAAATTGGTATTGGCTAACTTTCTATATTCCATTTTTTGCTCATTGATTCGTGATTACGCATATTGTACCTGTAAGGCAATGGCATAAAAGCATTACAATAGCGACTTTGATTTTTATCCCTCAAGAGCCAGTTTTTCTCGTGTCAGACTCAAAGTTAAATTTTATTTTTTCTGAGCAAGGTCCGCTTGCAGAGACTATTTCAGGTTTTCGCTCTCGTCAGCAACAGCTGGAGATGGCCTTGGCTATTGAGGAGGCGATTAAAAATAATGCGCAATTAGTCGCTGAGGCTGGCACAGGTACAGGGAAAACTTTCGCCTATCTCATTCCAGCGCTCTTGTCTGGTGGCAAAGTGATTGTTTCTACCGGCACCAAAACTTTACAAGATCAATTATTTAATCGCGATTTGCCAGCGGTGCGTGATGCGCTCAAAGTCCCTGTGATTGTTGAAATGCTCAAAGGGCGCGCGAATTACGTGTGTCATTTGCATTTAGAGCGTGCTGCAAATGAAGGGCGTTTTGTTTCGCGTGAAGATGCAAATTATGTGCACATCATTCGCAATTTCGCTGAGAACAGTAAAACAGGGGACAAGGCGGAGCTGATTGAGGTGCCTGAGAATGCCACGATTTGGCCCTCCGTGACTTCTACCCGTGATAACTGCTTGGGGCAAGATTGCGATTTTTATAAAGAATGCTTTGTGATGGATGCCCGCAAACGTGCGATGGCAGCCGATGTGGTGGTGGTTAATCATCACCTGTTTTTTGCCGATGTGATGTTGCGCGATGAAGGGGTGGCAGAGTTGTTGCCTTCTGCCAACACCATTATTTTTGACGAGGCGCATCAACTGCCAGAAGTCGCAGGTTTGTTTTTTGGAGAAGATGTTTCGACCAGTCAGCTTTTGGAATTGGCGCGTGACAGCGAGGCGGAATACATTACCAGCGCTAAAGATTGTCCTGCTCTGCAGGAGTCTGCTAAAGCCTTAGAAAAATCGGTGCGAGATTTTCGCTTGGTTTTTGCCTACGAAGGCTCACGTATGCCTGTGCAGAAAGCTTTGGCGCTAAAGAATTTTGAATCTGCTTATGCAGAAATGCAAAGCAAGCTGCAAGCGCTCACTCATATACTAGAAACCCAAGCTGCAAGGACACCAGCGTTAGAAAGCTGTTGGCAACGTGGTGCCAATTTAATGGTGCAATTACAACGTTGGTTAGATGCCAGCAACGCTAACTTAGTGCGTTGGGTAGAGGTATTCACGCAAAGCGTGCAACTCCATGCCACGCCGCTTTCAGTCGCTGAAGGTTTCGGTAAACAACTCAATGCTTCGCCACGCGCTTGGATTTTTACTTCTGCCACCATGGCGGTAAAAGGTGATTTCAGCCATTACATGAATCAAATGGGTTTGCAAAATGCGCAAACAGGTTATTGGGATAGCCCGTTTAATTATGGCGAACAAGGCTTGTTTTATGCGCCTGAAAATATGCCAGACCCGAATAGCCCAAGTTATGCCGCTTCGGTTGCAGCAGTGGCTTTGCCCGTCATTCAAGCCAGTGGTGGTCGTGCTTTTGTGTTGTGTACTTCTTTGCGCGCAATGCGTGAAATTCATGCTTTGCTAAAAGAAGCTTTTGAGCAAAACGGCATTGAGTTTCCACTTTTAATGCAAGGCGAAAGTTCGCGTAGTGAATTGCTAGAACGTTTCCGTAAACGTGGCAATGCCGTGCTGGTGGGGAGTCAAAGTTTTTGGGAGGGTGTGGATGTTCGTGGTGAAGCGCTTTCTTGCGTGATTATCGACAAACTCCCGTTTGCCCCGCCTGATGATCCTGTGCTGTCAGCACGTATCGATAAAATGAACGAAGAAGGCAAGAACGCGTTTATGGAATATCAATTGCCTTATGCCGTGATTACCCTGAAACAAGGCGCCGGACGTTTGATTCGTGATGAGGCGGATAAAGGCGTGTTGATGATTTGCGACCCACGTTTAATTACCAAGCCTTATGGGCGCCGCATTTGGCAGAGCTTGCCGCCGTTTAAACGCACACGCTTGCTCAGCGATGTGCAGGCATTTTTTGAACGAATTATTGCTGACGCAAAGGCTTAAGCAAATCAGATAAGCCGTTATGGTCTATCTCTTGCATCAGCTGCAAAAGCCGACCAATTTCACCTGGTGGAAAGCCTTCACGGGCAAACCAATTCAAATAGTTGCCAGGCAAGTCAGCAATTAAACGGCCTTTGTGTTTGCCAAAGGGCATTTCAACCGTCACTAATTTTTTAAGGTCTTCAGCTTGCATGTGTTTGGGTAAAGTTTCGATGTGCTAATTATGGCAAAATAGCGCCTTAAAAATAAATAATTTTGATATGCAAATTCTCGCGCTTGATACCTCCACCGAATTTTTGTCTTTGGCCTTATCCCTTAAGGGCCGTGTTTTTTCACGCGATATTCATGCGGGTCAAAGTCATTCCACACAAATCTTGCCCGTGTTGCGCGAGCTGTTAGAAGAAGCACAAGTCAGTTTAAAAGAACTAGATGGCATTGCTTTTGGCGCTGGCCCAGGGTCTTTTACTGGCTTGCGAATTGCGTGTGGCGTGGCGCAAGGCTTGGCGTTTGCTAGCAATTTGCCTGTGGTCGAAGTCAGCACTTTAGAAGCCCTTGCCCAGCAAAGTGGCGAGCAAAAAGTGATTACTTGTTTAGACGCGCGCATGGGTGAAGTGTATTACGCGGCCTATATCAAAAATGGCGAAGTTTGGAATGAAGCCTATGCGCCAGCACTCTACAAGCCAGACCAAGTGCCAGTGTTAACAGGCAATGATTGGGTGGGGATAGGAACAGGTTGGACGGCCTATGGCGAAGCTTTGCAACAGGCTTATGCGGCGCAATTAAAAACAGCCCCGCTCACAGAAAATGTACACCCAACAGCAGTGGCGATTGCTGAACTGGCTTTACCTTTATTTGCCGCAGGCAAAGCTAAAGCTGCGCATGAAGTGGCGCCGATTTATATCCGCAATAAAGTCGCTTTAAAAACCAGCGAACGCGCTGCAAAATAAACATGAGTATCGAACCTAAATTACGGCCAATGAGCGTGTCTGATTTAGATGCGATTATGGCCATTGAGCGGGTGAATTTTCCTTTCCCGTGGACGGAAGGAAACTTCAAAGATTCCATGAATTCTGGCTATCTATGTTTGGTGATGGAGCAGGCAAAGCAAGTGATGGGCTATGCCGTATTGATGATGGTGCTAGACGAAGCGCACTTGCTGAATATTAGCGTCGCTCAGAGTCATCAAGGCCAGGGTTGGGGTCGTTATTTGCTGGTGCAAATGATGGAAATGGGACGTGAAAAAGGTGGGCTCAATATGTTTTTGGAGGTGCGCCCTTCCAACCACTCCGCCTTAGGTTTATATGAAAGCATGGGCTTTAATGAAATGGGTGTTCGCCCGGGATATTATCCAGCCCACAATGGGCGCGAAGATGCAGTTTTGATGGGAATGGCTTTATGACTTTAACTCGTGAAGATATGTTGCGTGAACTGGAATTGCTGCCAGCTTGGAAGCTCAATCAGCCTATAAGCACAACCTCGCAAGTTGCTGCTGAAGCCCCCGTTGTGCAAGAGGCTGAAGCCACGCCAGCGCCAGAATCAGTGCAAAACACAGCGCCCGATATTGCCAATATGGATTGGGATGCGCTTAATCAATACGTGATTGGAGCAGGTGACCAAAACGCCGATTGGCTATTTGTAACTGATGTGGCTATCGAAGGCGATGCAGGAGTTTTGCTCGATAAAATGCTTATCGCGATTCAGTTACAAAGAGGCAAAAATGTTTACTTAACCCAGTTGAGCGAACTGCCATATTTTAAACGCCAGCTTGCGCTGATTCAGCCTAAATTGATTTTTGTGTTTGGCGAAAAATCTGCCCAAACTTTGCTTGGCTCAAATGAGCCGCTCGATGCTTTGCGTGGCAAATTGCATCAATATGAAGGCTTTGATTTAATCGCCAGCTACGCCCCAGCACACTTGCTCACGCAAACCCAAGATAAAGCCAAAGCTTGG
>JBDLQN010000024.1:0-18345 GCA_039800585.1 Pseudomonadota bacterium | reverse complement strand
TGTGCACGATGCCGGCGAATATAAAGATAAGCAAGACGCTTGGCGTGTGCTAGAAAGTGGTATGGCGCTGACTATTGAGCCGGGTTGTTATGTGCGTCCGGCAGATAAAGTGCCAGAACATTTCTGGAATATCGGTATTCGTATCGAAGATGACGCTATTGTGACCCCGACGGGTTGTGAAATTGTGACCAAGGCGGCGCCAAAAACAATCTCCGAAATTGAGGATTTAATGCATGACGACTAAGCGCGTTGTGATTGTTGGCGGCGGCCCTGTGGGTGCAACATTGGCGCTCACTTTGCAGCATCATGGCGTTCCCGTCACCATGCTAGAAGCACGAGAAAAAGGCGCTGCTTATCAAGATCAGCGCGCATTGGCGCTTTCTTATGGTAGCCGCAGAATTTTAGAAAAATTAGGGGTTTGGGATAGGTTGGATGCACAAGCAACAGCCATTAATACCATTCATATTTCGCAGCGCGGCAGCTTAGGAAGAAGCTTATTAAAAGCACAAGAGCATGATTTGCAAGCCTTGGGTTATGTGCTTGCTTACGGAGCTTTAACGCAGGCGTTAGATGAAGCGTTAGCGCAATTTAATGACCTAGAAATCGTATATCAAGCAGAGGCTAAGCATATTGAGCCTGGCGCCGATTTTGCCTCGGTTGAATTTGCGCATCAAGGTCAGTCGCAAAAATTGGCAAGTCCTTTATTGGTTTTGGCGGATGGTGGCCGCAGTTTGGGCGATATTGCTGGCATACAGCGCGAAACTAAGATGTACGGGCATGATGCCTTGGTGAGCAAAGTGAAAACTGAGCTGCCACACAACCATATTGCTTACGAGCGCTTTACGCCGATGGGGCCTGTAGCCTTATTGCCTAATGGGCAAGATTTTTCCTTGGTTTGGACAGGTAAGGCAGAAGAAGTCGAAAAGATTATGCAGTTAGAAGATGCTGAATTTTTGCGTCAATTGCATCAGCATTTTGGCGATCGTGTGGGGCAGTTTTTGGCAGTAGAAAAACGCATTACTTTTCCATTAAAACTCTCTTATTTAAACCCCGTGACGGCTGGACATTTGGTGGTGATTGGTAACGCCGCACAAACCATGCACCCCGTGGCTGGGCAGGGCTTTAATGTGGGGTTGCGCGATGCTTATGAGCTCGCCCAGCAAATCGCACAAACTGCGCCAGAGGCGTGGGGACAGCCAGCGATGATGCAAGCCTATCAAGCGGGGCGAAAAAATGACACCAAACGCGGCTTAATGTTTACCGACTTTTTGGTGAATTTGTTTTCGAATGACATTGTTGGGGTTTCGGCTCTGCGTGGCGCAAGTTTGGGTGTGTTGGATTTACTTAAGCCGATTAAATCTCGCTTGGTTGGAAAAATGAGTTTCGGGAGCCGTGGTTAATGCCGACTAAGCAATTTGATGTGATTGTGGTCGGCGCTGCCTTGGTTGGGGCCTCTGCGGCAGTGGCTTTGGCTGAGCAAGGCCTTAAAGTAGCCCTGCTTGACCGCAAAATGCCAGATTTTCAGCCTGAAAACGAAAGCGTTTGGGACAGCCGTATTTATGCGATTAGTCCTGGTAATGCAGATTGGCTAAAGGCGCTGAATGTTTGGCAGCGCATGTCGCTAGATCGTGTTGCGCCGATAGATGTGATGCACATTTGTAGCGATGATAATTCAGAGCCTTTGGTTTTTAGTGCGGATGAAGCGCATGCCGATAATCTTGGATTTATTCTAGAAAACGCGCAGTTACATCAGGCGCTGTGGCAAAGCGTAAAGAGCCACTCTATTGAAGTCTTTGCAGGTGAAGCATTACACCTTAATTTTGCTGCAGATGCCGCTTATTTGGCCTTAAGTGACGATGTGCATTTAAAAGCTAATTTAATCGTGGGGGCTGATGGTGGCAACTCTTGGGTGCGTGATCAAGCGGGTTTGAGTCAGCAGAAAAGCATATACGAGCATGTAGGTGTGGTGGCTAATTTCGAAACTGAATTGCCGCACCACGGTATCGCAAGGCAATGGTTTGTCGAAGACGGTATTTTGGCTTGGCTACCTTTGTCTGGTCGGCGAATTTCCATGGTTTTTTCCACCAAGCATGCCCAAGATTTAATGGAGATGAGTGCCGAAGCGTTGTCTGAATATGTTGCCCAAGTTGGCCATCATGCCTTGGGTCGTATGCGCTGCATTACACCAGCGGCTGCATTTCCTTTGGTGAAACAAAAAGCCAGTGCTTTTGTTGCGCCAAGATTAGCATTGGTCGGTGATGCGGCGCATCAGGTACATCCAATGGCAGGGCAGGGTGTTAATTTGGGTTTTAGAGATGTGGTGGCCTTGGTGCAGGCGCTTGCAGCGCGACATCCAGGCGCTGATGTTGGAGATTATTCGTTGTTGCGGCGTTATGAGCGTGTTAGAAAAGCGGATGTATTGGGAATGCAATCTTTGACGCATGGGCTTTATGGCTTATTTGATAGCCATCATCCGAGTGTTAAAGCATTTCGCAATTGGGCTTTGCGCTTACCCAATAGCTATCCAACGGTTAAGCGTGTTTTGATGCGCAATGCACTGATTTAATTTAAATTATTTAGGGAAAATATGTTAAAAAAACAATGGGTATTGCTATTGGGTTTATTGGCTGGGCTGGCACACGCTGATGAAGCGTCGTTGCGCAAAGCGATTGAAAACGCTTACCCAAAAATGACGGTAGAGAGCATCGTTAAGACCCCTTATTCTGGGCTTTACGAGGTTTATATGAATGGCCAAATTGTGTATACCGATGAAAAATTTAGTTTCTTGATTGCAGAAGGTCACTTAGTTGATTCAAAAACCAAAAAGGATGTGACTACAGAGCGTTTGGCGGATTTGTCTAAAATTGATTTTGATCGTTTGCCATTTGATCAAGCCATTAAAGTGGTGAAAGGTAACGGCAGTCGCAAAATGGCGGTATTTTCAGATGTAGATTGCCCTTTCTGTAAGCGCCTTGAGCAAAATGAGCTGAGCAATATCACAGATGTGACGATTTACACATTTTTGATGCCACTTGACCAGTTGCACCCTGATGCAGCGAATAAATCGAAAGCCATTTGGTGTGCGGCTGATCGCACGAAAGCCTGGCAGGATTGGATTTTGAATGGCCAGCTCCCTAAAAAAGTAGGGAATTGTGATGTGCCTTTAGATAAGGTCGCTGCGCTAGCTAAGAGGCTTGGTGTGACCAGCACGCCGACAATTTTCTTTGCTGACGGAAAGCGCATGCTTGGGGCGTATCCTGCGGCTGAAATTGAGAAAGCTTTGGTGACAAATAAGAAGTAATTGTTATTTACGCTCGCTTAAAAAGGTTTTTTTGCTATTTTTTTGTAGTTTAGTTTGTAAAATTGCTTGACAGCACTAAAAACACGAAGTAAAAATGCGCTTAGGCGTTTGAGATTTCGCAGAAAAATGCTGGTTTTTCAGGATTGGTGTTTTGAAATACAAACTTTTTGGGGTGTCTCCCGTTTAGATTTAGTAAGGAAGTAAGCAATGGCAACAGGTACCGTTAAATGGTTCAATGATTCAAAAGGTTTTGGTTTTATCACTCCTGATGAAGGCGGCGATGATTTGTTCGCGCACTTTTCAGCAATCGTAGAAGCTGGTTACAAGAGCTTGAAAGAAGGTCAACGCGTTAGCTTTGACGTAACTGAAGGCGCTAAAGGTAAACAAGCTTCTAACATTCAAAAAGCTTAATTCTCCGAATTAACTTATAGAATATAAAAAAGGCCTGAAAATTCAGGCCTTTTTTGTTTTTGGTCCTTCTGTTTCAATTACATGTGGCTGATAATTTCATGGCCAAATTGTGCGCTTCCCACTTGCGTTGCACCTTCCATCTGAGATGAAAAGTCGTGTGTAACACGCTTAGCACTAATTGCTTTACCTACCGCTTTGATAATTAGATCCGCTGCTTCAGTCCAACCCATGTAACGTAGCATCATTTCAGCAGAAAGAATGATGGAGCTTGGATTAGCAATATCTTTGCCCGCAATCTTTGGCGCTGTGCCGTGTGTGGCTTCAAACATACCTACGGTGTCAGATAAGTTCGCGCCTGGCGCAATGCCAATGCCGCCAACCTGTGCCGCAAGGGCGTCAGACATATAGTCGCCATTCAAATTAAGCGCAGCAACTACATCGTAATCGCTAGGGTGTAATAAAATTTCTTGTAAGAAGGCATCCGCGATACAGTCTTTGATAATGATGCCATTAGGCAATTTACACCAAGGGCCACCGTCAATTTCTACTGCGCCAAATTCTTGCTTGGCAAGCTCATAGCCCCAGTCTCTAAAGCCACCTTCGGTGAACTTCATGATGTTGCCTTTGTGCGTAATCGTCACAGACTTGCGGTTGTTATCAATGGCATATTGAATCGCTTTACGAATAAGACGTTTGCTGCCTTCCATTGAAACAGGTTTAATGCCAATTGCTGAGCACTCAGGGAAACGAATTTTTTTGCGTGCACCCATGTCGCTCAGAAAGCTAATCACTTTCTCAACTTCTGGTGTGCCAGCTGCCCATTCAATGCCTGCATAAATGTCTTCGGTGTTTTCGCGGAAAATCACCATATCAGTTTTTTCTGGATGCTTCACAGGGCTAGGGACGCCAGAGAAATACTGAATAGGGCGCAAGCAAACGTATAAGTCTAACTCTTGACGTAAAGTCACGTTCAAAGAGCGAATGCCGCCACCCACTGGGGTTGTTAATGGACCTTTGATAGAGATGACGTAGTCTTTAAGGGCTTGCATGGTTTCTTCTGGCAGCCATGTATCTTTGTCGTAAACTTTGGTTGCTTTTTCACCTGCATAGATTTCCATCCAAGCGATTTTTCTTTTGCCAGCATAAGCCTTATTCACTGCGCTATCTACCACGTTCATCATAGGTGGTGTGATGTCCACGCCGATGCCATCGCCTTCAATGAATGGAATAATCGGCTGATCTGGAATATTGAGCGTATTGTCTTTATTGACGGTAATTTTTTCACCAAAGCTGGGTGCCACGATTTTGGATGACATGCGTTAAAATCCTATTTAATTAAAACTGAAAAATCTCAAGGTCGTATCCATGCTGTTGTTGTTGAACAAGCCTTATGGCGTTATTTGCCAGTTTAGTCCGCACGAAAAACATCAGACCCTCGCTGACTATATTGCGATTCCTGAGGTATATCCCGCAGGGCGCTTGGATACGGATAGTGAAGGTTTGCTTATTTTAACCGATGACGGGGCTCTCCAGCACCGACTTTCTCATCCTAAACACAAAGAAATTAAAACTTATTGGGTACAGGTAGAGGGCGCGCCCAACGCAGCAGATTTGGCTCCGCTATTGAAAGGTGTGGATTTGGGGGATTTCGTCACCAAGCCAGCACAAGTGAGCATCATCCCAGAGCCGCAAGATTTATGGCCGCGTAATCCGCCTATTCGTGAGCGTAAAGCTATTCCAACGACTTGGTTGGAAGTGAAAATTTCAGAGGGCAAAAATCGCCAGGTACGCAGGATGACCGCAAAAATTGGCTTTCCAACCTTGCGTTTAATTCGATATGCCATCGGCAATTACACTTTAGATAATCTAGCGTTGGGCGCTTGGCGCGAGGCCTAGAATCAAGTCTGACTGGCTTATGGTAAACTTGCAGCATTATTCATTGCTTAATTTAAAGAGAAACTCATGTCTGGAAATACCTTCGGCACATTGTTTACCTTAACTTCGTTTGGTGAATCTCATGGTCCCGCGATTGGTGGCGTTGTCGATGGCTGCCCGCCAGGTCTGGCGCTGAGCGCGGAAGATTTGCAGATTGATTTGGATAGACGCAAGCCTGGCACCTCACGCCATGTGACCCAGCGTAATGAAGCTGATCAGGTGGAAATTCTCTCTGGTGTATTTGAAGGTAAAACCACAGGTGCGCCGATTGGGTTGCTGATTCGCAATACAGATCAACGTAGCCAAGACTACAGCAAAATTATGGACACTTTCCGTCCAGGCCATGCTGACTACACTTATAGCCAAAAATACGGAATCCGCGATTATCGCGGAGGTGGCCGTTCTAGTGCCCGCGAAACAGCGGTGCGCGTTGCGGCTGGTGCGATTGCTAAAAAATGGCTTAAAGAGCGTTATGGCGTGCAAATTCGTGCCTATTTGAGCCAGCTTGGCGAGTTAGAAATTCCTTTTGCGAGCTGGGATGATTTAAAGCATCCAGAGAACACCTTGTTTACACCTAATATGGGCATGATGCCCGAATTAGAGGCTTATCTAGACAAAATTCGCAATGAGCGTGATTCTGTGGGCGCCCAAATTACCGTGGTGGTTGAAGGTGTGCCAGTCGGCTGGGGTGAACCTATTTTTGATCGATTGGATGCTGAAATCGCTTATGCCATGATGGGCATCAACGCAGTGAAAGGCGTTGAGGTCGGCGCAGGATTTGATGCTATTGCCCAGCGCGGCAGCGTGCATAGTGACGAATTAACGCCTCAAGGTTTCGCAAGCAATCATGCTGGGGGTATCTTGGGTGGCATTTCTAGCGGCCAAAATATTTGCGTGAATGTTGCGTTCAAGCCAACCTCGAGCATTCCGCAAGAGCGTCACTCGATTGATAAGCAAGGTCAGCCAGTGATGATGCAGTGATGATGCAAACCACAGGTCGTCATGATCCTTGTGTTGGCATTCGTGCAACGCCGATTGTGGAAGCCATGATGGCTTTGGTATTGATAGACCACGCGTTGCGTCATCGTGCGCAGTGTGGCGACGTGAAGCCAACACTTAAAGCCATCTAACGCTTTCAAGGCCTGATATGCAACTTCCTTATTGGCGCCTTTCCGCATTTTATTTCGCTTATTTCGCTTTTGTGGGCTCCTTTACCCCGTATTGGAGCCTTTATCTCAAGTCCCTCGGTTTTGCCGCATTCCAAATCGCAGTTTTAATGTCTTTGTTCCAGGTGGCGCGTATTTTTGCGCCTAGTCTGTGGGGCTGGTTGGCTGACCATCTAGGTCGTCGTGTGCCTATCATTCAATGGCTAGCGGGGTTGAGTTTGGTGTCTTATCTGGGCGTATTTGCTGGAACCAGTTATGCCTGGTTGTTTGCAGTCATGTTATTACTCAGCTTTTTTTGGAGCGCCTCTTTGCCCCTTATCGAAACGGTGACCTTGGGGCACTTGGGTGATCGATTCGATAAGTATGGCCACATTAGGATGTGGGGTTCTATAGGCTTTATTCTGGCGGTGATAGGCTTGGGTTACCTGCTCGATATTTACAATATTCGATTATTACTTTGGGCAGTGTTGGGCATGATGGTGGCGGTATTTATCTTTTCTTACCATATTCCCGAACCACAAATTGTTCCACACCATACTGACAGTGGCTCTATCTGGGCGATTATGAAGCAAAAAGAGGTGCTTGCCTTGTTGGCGGCTTGCTTCATGATGTCGGCCGCGCACGGCGTCTACTACACGTTCTATTCTATTTATTTGGTTGATCATGGATATAGCAAAGCGCATGTGGGCTGGCTTTGGGCGCTGGGTGTGATTGCCGAAATTTTGATTTTTTTATGGATGCCTAAACTTACTAAACTTTTTGGCTTAAAACCCATTCTGTTAGCAAGTTTGTTTATTGCTTTTATTCGATTTAATCTAATTGGCTGGGCGGTAGATTGGTGGTGGGTGGTGATTTTTTCTCAGGTGCTACACGCTGCTACATTTGGCTCATATCATGCTTCAGCAGTAGCGCTAACTCACCAGTATTTTAAAGGGCGTCACCAGTCCAAAGGGCAGGGTCTTTATACCAGCGTTTCTTATGGCATGGGCGGTACCTTTGGAGGGCTGATCAGTGGCTATGCTTGGGAGGCTTTTGGGTCAAGCTGGACCTTTGCCTTCTCGGGTTTATTTGGGCTTTTGGGTTGCTTGCTGTTTGTTTGGATAATGCCTAAGAAAGCGAAACTCTAAAAATAAAAAAGCGCCCTTGAGGCGCTTTTTTATTTTGGATTGACTAACTAAATACGTTTGTCTTTCTCAATCAGCGCATAAGCTGAATGATTTTGAATAGACTCGAATTTTGGCTCCGGCGTAACCTGAAGGTGTAGCCTACACCGAAATTTCTCATCGCCAGCCTTAGTTGATTCTTTTATCCTTCTCGATAAGTGCGTAGGCTGAGTGGTTATGAATGGATTCGAAATTTTCAGATTCCACAATAAACTTCACAATACGAGCTTCGTTATTAAGGACTGAAGCAACGTCGCGCACCATGTCTTCGACAAACTTAGGATTGTCATAAGCGCGTTCAGTTACAAACTTTTCATCAGGGCGTTTGAGTAAGCCATAAAGCTCGCAAGAGGCTTGCTCTTCGACCATGCGAATAATATCTTCTACCCAAATAAAGTCATTAATTAAAGCTGTCACTGTGACATGTGAGCGTTGATTGTGCGCACCATAGTCTGAAATCTTTTTAGAGCACGGGCATAAGCTGGTGACTGGTACTAGCACCTTGACGGTGATGTCGAATTGGCCATTTTTGATTTCGCCAATAAAAGTCACTTCGTAATCAAGCAAGCTTTGCACACCTGACACAGGTGCTGCTTTATTGATGAAGTAAGGGAAAGTCATTTGTACATAGCCAGACTCAGCTTCAAGGCGCTTCACCATTTCGCGCAAAATTGTTTCGAATGATTCGATAGAAATCTCGCGCTCATTCATGTTGAGAATCTCAACAAAGCGTGACATGTGTGTGCCTTTGAAGTTATGCGGCAAGTGTACGTACATATCAAACATGGCGACGGTATGCTGTACGCCGCCTGATTTGTCCTTTACCTTCACGGGATGTCGAATAGACTTAATGCCTACCTTATCAATCGCTAAATGGCGCACATCCGGCGTATTTTGCACGTCTTCAATCGGTAAATTTGTTTGACTCATGGAGTTCCTGATTTATTAAAGCGATGAATTTTTATAATACCTGAGTATATCACTAGGTTAATTTCTTCTCAATTGCGGCAACGATGCCGTTGAGGTCTAGACCACATTCGGCCAGCATGGTTTCATGGATGCCATGTTCAATAAACGTATCGGGTAGGCCTAAGCATAAAGTAGGCTTGTCGATATTCATCGCCTGTAGGGCTTCCATCACCGCTGCACCCGCGCCGCCCATGACGGCATTTTCTTCAATGGTGACAATGAGGTCATGTTGCTCAGCAAGATTCTTCACCAAGGCCATATCCAGCGGCTTCACAAAGCGCATATTTGCGACAGTAGCATCAAGTTTTTCTGCAGCTTCAAGCGCAGGAGCTAACATGCTGCCAAACGCCAGTATCGCGACTTGCTTGCCTTGGCGACGAATCTCGCCCTTGCCAATGGCTATCGTGTTTAAGTCGGCTGTTGTTCTAACGCCAGGGCCACCCCCTCGTGGATAGCGCACAGCGCTAGGGCCATTATGCAGATAAGCTGTGCTTAACATTTCACGACATTCATTTTCGTCGCTTGGTGTCATCACCACCATGTTAGGAATGCAGCGCAAATAGCTTAAATCAAAGCTGCCAGCATGCGTTGGGCCATCTGCGCCCACCAGGCCAGCACGATCAATGGCAAACATCACAGGCAGATTCTGCAGCGCAATATCATGAATCAATTGATCATAAGCGCGTTGCAAGAAAGTGGAGTAAATGGCAACAACAGGCTTAAGGCCATCACAAGCCATGCCAGCGGCAAACGTGAGCGCGTGTTGTTCTGCAATGCCAACATCATAAAATTTTTCAGGGTAGGCTTGTGCAAACTCATGCATGCCAGAGCCATCGCTCATGGCGGGCGTGATGCCAATTAAGCGTTGATCTTTGGCCGCCATATCAACCAACCACTCACCAAAAACTTGGGTATAAGTTTTTTTGCCGCTAGCAGCAATCGCGCAACCATCTTCAGGATTAAATTTACCTACCCCATGGAATTTGCCAGGATTACTTTCCGCTGGTTCGTAACCATGACCTTTTTGCGTCACGATATGCAAAAATTGCGGGCCTGGTAAGTGCTTGATGTTATTAAGTGTGCTGACCAAAGTATCCAGATTATGACCATCAATCGGGCCGATATAATTAAAGCCAAATTCCTCAAATAAGGTACTTGGTGTCACCATGCCTTTCATGTGCTCTTCGGCACGCTTCGCAAACTCAAGCACTGGGGGGACGACCCCTAACACTTTTTCACTGGATTTGCGTACGCTGGTGTAAAGACGACCGGAAAGTAATTTGGCCAGATAGTTTTGGAGTGCGCCAACATTAGGTGAAATCGACATATCGTTGTCGTTCAGAATCACCAATAAATTAGCATCCATGGCGCCAGCGTTGTTGAGCGCCTCAAACGCCATGCCTGCTGTCATGGCGCCATCGCCAATAATGGCGACGGCACGTCGATTGGAGCCAGTTTTCTGAGCGGCAATCGCCATGCCTAAAGCGGCCGAAATAGATGTGCTGGAATGCCCCGTGCCAAAACAATCAAATATGCTTTCCTCGCGGCGTGGAAAGCCTGCAATTCCGCCTGGTTTGCGCAGTCCAGCCATCGCTTCACGGCGGCCAGTCAAAATTTTATGGGGATAGGTTTGGTGGCCAACATCCCAGACTAAGCGATCTTCTGGGGTGTTAAACACATAATGCAAGGCAATCGTAAGCTCAACAACGCCCAAGTTCGAGGATAAGTGCCCACCTGTTTGCGATACGCTTTCAACTAAAAACTCACGTAATTCTTTGGCAAGTTCAGGCAATTGTTTACGCGGTAATTGGCGCAATTGCTCAGGCATGTGGACGCTATCGAGTAATGGGTAATTTGCCACGATTAAAAGCCTCGATTGGTAATAAATTGTGCCAACTGAATTAATCTCGCTGCTTGGTCGTCATAATTTTGGAGTGGGGCAATCGCTTGGTTATACAGTTCTTGCGCAAGTGCTTTAGCTCGCGTTAAGCCTAAAATAGTGACATATGTTGGTTTGTTGTTGTCGGCGTCTTTGCCTGCTGTTTTGCCTAGGGTTGCGGTGTCGGCTTCAGCATCCAAAATATCATCGACCACTTGGAAAGCAAGGCCAATATTTTGTGCATATTGGTCTAAGGCATGGCTGCGGGTTTGATCTTGAGGATGAGCGCAGTAGCTACCTAACAACGTCGCAGCGCGAATCAGTGCGCCTGTTTTATGAATGTGCATATACTCCAGCTCGGTTTGACTGAGTGTTTGATCCACGCTGGCCAAATCGATAGCTTGTCCGCCGGCCATGCCGCGCGAACCGCTGGCAACGGCCAGCAAATGCACCATTTCTAATTGTTGTTTTTCAGGTAAAAGAAGGGGCGTTGCCAAGGTCTGAAACGCTAGGCTTTGTAGCGCATCACCAACTAACAATGCCGTGGCATCATCAAACTGTTTGTGACAAGACGGTTTGCCGCGACGCAAATCATCGTCATCCATACATGGCATGTCGTCATGCACTAAAGAATAGGCATGAATCATTTCGACAGCGGCAGCGGCCATATCAATTTTTTCAGCATCTGCGCTACAAAATTCGCCAGCGGCATGCGCTAATAAGGCTCGCACGCGTTTACCGCCGCCCAGTGTGGCATAACGCATTGCCTCGTGTAGTTTTGTGGGCGCAATTTTGCTGGCTGGAATCAGGCGATCAAGCGCTGATTCCGTGCGCGCTTGAATATTTTTTGCCCAGTTTGAGAAATCTAAATCTGACAACACATCACCTGTCTAAATAACGCGCTTATTCGTCGCTGTCTTGAAAAGAATTAAGCGTGCCATCTTCATTCAAAATGCGGATTTGTTGCTCCACATCGGCCAAAGTTTTTTGGCAGTGTTGAAGTAAAGATGAGCCACGTTTAAAGGCGGTTAGCGCATCTTGTAGTGGAAGTTGATTGTTTTCCATTTGGCTAACAATTAACTCAAGTTCGCGCACCGCATCTTCAAAAGTAAGGTCGGGTGCAATAGGGTTGGCCGTAGAATTTTTATCCATGCGCTATTTTAACCTATTCAGCGTGAAAAACCTGTTTAAGAAAGCGGGCAATATCTTCAATTTCTTCGCTGCACACGGAATGGGGCATTGGATATTCGTGCCACTCAACTCGGTAAGCTAAATCCTGCAATAAACGTCGTGAAACGAGACAGGTGTCGAGCGTGATAATGCTATCGAAGCTACCGTGTGCCATGAAAATAGGCGTGTCTTTGTTAGCCGGGTGAGCTTCGTCAGCTAGTTTTTCTTTGAGTGAAACGTAGGTGGAAAGCGCCAAGATGCCTGCTAATTTTTTTGGATAACGTAGTCCAGTAAAGAAAGCCATGGCGCCACCCTGTGAGAATCCTGCTAAGACAATTTTATCGGCTGGAATGCCTTGGGCTTGCTCAGTTTTAATCAATGATTCAATTTCTTGTTGCATGGCCCGCATGCCAGCTTCATCTTGCTTGGTTTCTAGCGTTAAGCCGTATAAATCGTACCATGCGCGCATTTCATAGCCATTATTCATAGTAATGGGCTGATGAGGTGCGTGCGGAAAAATAAAGCGCGTATGCGGAATGTTGAGTTCTGGCACGATAGGTGCAAAATCATGACCATCGGCGCCTAATCCATGTAACCAAATCACACTTTGTTGAATGGGTTGGCTGGTTTCAATAATGATGGTTTCTAAATTCGACATAAGTTCGGGTTCGTTTGGTTGAGGTTGCTATTCTGTCATTGATTGGGGTGCTTGTAATGGAGCAACTTTAAAATAAAAAAGCCCCTAAATTTAGGGGCTTTTAGCACGCTAGCAAAATCCGAATTATTTTTCTGCGGCTGCTTTTAAGCCAGCCAAACCAGCGTCATATACTTCATTCACAGCTTTAACCGCTGATTCGTCGTCTTGACCTGCTGGGATAGGTGGATTCAATTTGTAAACACGATAGAAACGACCCATCCAAACGACTGTAGATTCGCCAGCGCCTGGGCCAGCTTTCACGGTCATTTTTGAGGTGTAATCAGCTACTGGAAGCACGCCTGACACGATTTCATACTTCAACTGCATGTCTTTGTCGTCGCTACCACGGAATTTTTCCAAAATAGTGCCGCCGCTTTTTAGCGTTAATGTGCGATAGGTTTGCTCATCACCGTTGTCATCTTTTTTCACTTCAACTTTGTCGCTAGCCACAGCTGGATGCCATTTTTGCATATTGCCGAAATCTTTAACTAGGGCCCAAACTTTAGCTGGATCTGCTTTAATCACTACCTCTTTTTCCACTTTTTGAGGTGAAGGGCCGTGAGCCGCTGCAGTCAATGGCAAGATTGCCATAGCGATAAGTGCGAGTACTTTTTTCATACATCTTTCTCCAAAAAATGCTAACTAAAATTAATTTCTGATTACCGTAAAAACCTAACGCGCTACTTTACCTAAAATTAAGTTTTTTGACGATGCTTTTAGCGAAATATCCTGCTATTTCCCGATGCTATTGAGGTCTTGCATAATAAATTGCCCAAATGCACGACTTTTTTCGCCGGTTCTAATTTGGGAAATTACTTTTTGTGTTTCTCCATCAATTACCGTGACTTCGTTACTGCCCCAATTGGCGACGTAAATATTTCCTGAATGCATATCTGTTTGTATGCCTTCTGGCACTTGTCCCACCTTAATTTCATTCACTAGCTTTTGTGAGGCAATCTCAATCACGGAAACACTGTCGTCCTGCGTGTTGGTTACGTAAAGCAATCGCCCGTTTTTGCTTGGGCTAACACAGTAAGGGTGCTCACCCACTTTGATATGAAAGCTGGAAAAGTCTTGGGTGTTGATGACGGAAAGAGAGTTGCTGACGACATTGACGACATACAGTTGGCTGCCATTTTGACTGATGGCAAGACCAAAAGGATGTTTGCCCACCTTAATGCGTTTGCTGATTTTTCTAGTTTGGGTATCAATTACCGCGACATCGTCACTATCTCGATTAGCCACATAAAGTTTTGCGCCATCTGGGCTGAGTGCCATGCCTGCTGGGGCTTTGCCTGCTTGGATTTTGTCTTCTATGCGTAGTGTGCTGGCATTCAATAAATAAATTAAATCATCGGTCCAATCGGCAATGTAGAGCGTTCGTCCATCAGGTGAAGCAATCATGCCCACAGGCGAGCCTGGCACTTTGACCGTATGTATCAGCGACAAATTTTGAGTGTCGATAATCGAGATACTTTGGCCGTCGACATTGGAAATATACGCGCGGTTAAGTTGAGGTGAAACGGCAACGCCGACTGGCGCAGCTCCAACAGTCATTTTTTTGACGACTTGCTGGGTTTGGGTGTCTATCACCGCAACCGAATTTTCGCCTTGATTGGTAATATATGCGGTGGCAGCCTCGCTAAAGTTTGCCCACAACAACATCAATCCCAATAAAAACCTAAATTTGTTTGTCTTGGCGTTCAAAATATCTTCTTTTTTGATAAATAAATAGTGAACTCAAAAAATCGCTATATGCGCGAGATAACGCGTCAATATTGCTTTCGGTTGACGATAAAAGATGACATTTTATACGAGCTAATTGCGCGCATGCCTTTTAATCTATGCCGAAGTGTGAAAAAATCACGCTAAATTATTAAGGTTATTTGGTCATGATAGATCGCGATGGATATCGCCCGAATGTTGGCATTATTTTGTGTAATGCTCGCAATCAGGTTTTTTGGGGTAAACGCATTCGCGAACACTCTTGGCAGTTCCCACAAGGTGGCATCAAACAAGGCGAGAGCCCTGAAGAAGCCATGTATCGTGAACTGATGGAAGAAGTTGGTTTGCGGCCCGAGCATGTAAAAATCTTAGGTCGTACCCGCGACTGGCTACGTTATGACGTGCCTACCACTTGGATTAAACGCGAGTGGCGAGGTAGTTATAAAGGTCAGAAACAGATTTGGTTTTTGTTACGCTTGGTGGGACGCGATAGCGACGTTTCTTTGCGTGCTACGCCGCACCCTGAATTTGATGCTTGGCGCTGGAGCGAGTATTGGGTGCCGATGGAAAATGTCATTGAGTTTAAGCGTGACGTGTATCGCTTAGCCCTTAATGAACTAGTTGGGCATCTTGGGGGTAAAGATCGTACTAAGAAAGAGCTGATTTAAGCTGCTTTGAGCAATAAAAAAGGTCGCATATGCGACCTTTTTTATTGGCTAGGAGATTAGATGGCGCTCGCCATTTTTTCACCTAACTGAATTGCTTTTGCAGGTTTCCAGTTTGAGTTGAATTTGAGTGAGCGCTTTGGAAAGAGCATCACCACGGTTGAACCAAGTAAGAAACGCCCCATTTCTTCACCCTGTTTAAATTTAATCGTCTGGTCTTCATAAGTCCAAGTGGTGACGCGTCCGACTCTTGGTGGGTTGACCACGCCATGCCAGGTCGTGGCCATGCTGCCCACGATGGTGGCGCCCACTAAAATCAGAGCGAATGTGCCATGCGTGGAATCAAACTCACAAATGACACGCTCATTCCGTGCAAACAAGCCAGGCACATTCTGGGCGGTTAACGGGTTGACTGAGAATAGATCACCTGGCACGTAAGTCATGCTTTTTAGCGTTGCTGCACATGGCATATGAATGCGGTGATAGTCCTTAGGGCTTAGATAGAGGGTGGCAAAGTGACCATTCTCAAATTGCTGCGCTAACTTGGCATCACCCGCCAACATGGCAAGTGTTGAATATTGATGGCCTTTGGCTTGGTAAATTTGGTCTGCTTGAATATCGCCAAATTGACTGATAGCGCCATCGACGGGGCAGACGAAGTCCGCTTTTGCTAGGGGTCTTGCGCCAGCCTTGAGTGGGCGCGTGAAGAATTCATTAAAGCTGTTGTAGTGCTGGATATCACTTTGTACGGCTTCGGCCATGTTGACCTGATAGCGTTGCACAAACCAACGGATAACGGCGCTAGTGAGTTTGCCAGCTTCTGCTTGAGCTAGCTTGCCAGCCAACGCTGTAATCGCTTGTTTGGGAATGATGTATTGAGTCAATACTTTGAATTTGCTTATCAACTTATCAGGCACCTTGTTTGCTTTTTTTGTTGGCGTTGTTGAAATTAAAAAGGGCAGGGCGTTTCCGCCTTGCCCTTCTATTTTAAGCGATTAATGCTTAATACGGCTTAAATTAGTTTCCAAGCTGATTAGTTCTTAGTTTGGTCAACCAATTTGTTTTTCGCAATCCAAGGCATCATTGCACGCAATTTGCCACCCACTTGTTCAATTGGATGCATCGCTGTTAAACGACGACGTGCTGTCATTTCTGGATAGTTTGTACGGCCTTCTAAGATGAAGCGTTTTGCATATTCACCGTTTTGGATGTTTGCTAAAGCTTCTTTCATTGCCCAACGTGATTCATCGTTAATCACTTGTGGGCCAGTTACGTACTCACCGTACTCAGCATTGTTTGAGATTGAGTAGTTCATGTTCGCGATACCGCCTTCGTACATCAAGTCCACAATCAATTTCAATTCGTGCAAGCACTCAAAGTAAGCCATTTCAGGAGCGTAACCAGCTTCAACCAAAGTCTCGAAACCAGCTTTAACCAATTCAACCGCACCACCACACAACACTGCTTGTTCGCCGAACAAGTCTGTTTCTGTTTCTTCACGGAAGTCAGTTTCAATCACGCCGCCTTTAGTACCGCCATTCGCAGCTGCATATGACAATGCGATGTCTTTTGCTTTGCCTGAAGCGTCTTGGTAAACAGCGATCAATGAAGGAACGCCGCCGCCTTTTAGGTACTCAGAGCGCACTGTGTGGCCTGGGCCTTTAGGTGCGATCATGATAACGTCCATGTCTTTACGCGGCACGATTTGGTTGTAGTGAATATTGAAGCCGTGTGCGAATGCTAATGCTGCGCCTTTTTTCAAGTTTGGAGCAACTTCAGCTTCATAAATCGCTGCCATGTTTTCATCTGGCAACAAAATCATGACAACGTCAGCCGCTTTAACCGCATCAGCGATTTCAGCAACGTTATGACCAGCGGCTTGAGCCTTAGCCCATGAGCTACCATCTTTACGAATACCGACGGTAACGTTAACGCCTGAGTCTTTTAGGTTTTGTGCATGCGCATGACCTTGTGAGCCATAACCAACGATGGTTACTTTAAGGCCCTTAATAATCGAGAGGTCTGCATCTTTATCGTAATAAACTTTCATCTTTTACCTTTCAGTGCTGCTTGCTTAAATAATGTTAAAACTAAACTTTTAAAATTCTGTCGCCACGGCCGATGCCAGAAGCGCCAGTACGAACGGTTTCCAAAATAACGCTTTTATCTAACGCCTCTAAAAAGGCGTCTAATTTAGAACCTGAGCCGGTCAGCTCTATGGTGTAGCTACCATCAGCCACATCAATAATGCGACCACGGAAGATATCGCTGATGCGCTTCATGTCTTCACGTAGAGCACCAGTCGCTTTTACCTTGACCAACATGAGCTCGCGTTCAATATGGCGACCATCGTTAAGATCAAGGACTTTTACAACATCCACCAGCTTGTTGAGCTGTTTGATGATTTGCTCGATCACCTCATCCGATCCGGAAGTGACAATCGTCATACGTGACAAAGTAGCGTCTTCGGTTGGCGCTACAGTCAGGGATTCAATGTTGTAACCACGTGCTGAAAAAAGACCTGCAACGCGAGAAAGTGCGCCAGCTTCATTTTCCATCAATAAAGAAATAATGTGTTTCATCTTAGCCTTCCATCGCTGGTGCAGCGGCGTCTTTATTTGGGTCCGAGCCTAAAATCATTTCTGAAAGGCCTTGGCCGTTTGGCACCATAGGGAATACGTTTTCCTTTTGGTCCGTCATAAAGTTCATAAATACAAACTTGTCTTTCATGGCAAACGCATCTTTTAGCGCACCTTCAACATCAGCCGGCTTTTCAATGTTCATGCCAACATGGCCGTAAGATTCAGCAAGTTTTACAAAGTCAGGCAAGCTGTCCATGTAAGACTCTGAATAACGGTTTTCATAGAAAAACTCTTGCCATTGACGAACCATACCTAAGTAGCGGTTATTCAAAAGAATGACCTTGATGGGTAGGTTGAATTGTTTGCAGGTTGAGAGCTCTTGAATATTCATTTGAATACTGCCCTCACCTGTGACGCAGGCTACTTGTGCTTTAGGGTCTGCCAACTGACAGCCCATGGCGTAAGGCAAGCCCACGCCCATCGTGCCCAAGCCGCCAGAGTTAATCCAGCGACGCGGTTTGTCGAATTTGTAATATTGCGCCGCCCACATTTGGTGTTGGCCAACGTCAGATGTCACATAAGCATCGCCTTTAGTCACTTCCCAAAGTTTTTCGATGACATATTGTGGCTTGATAATGCTGCTTGATTGCTCATAGCTGGATGATTTGATGCTGCGCCAGCC
>JBDLQN010000023.1:0-12135 GCA_039800585.1 Pseudomonadota bacterium | reverse complement strand
GTCGCATGCCATTTGCGGCATCTTGGGCGTTGTGATTGTGGTTGGCTTGGAAGTCATTAGTGCCAAGCATAATAATAACAAGTGCCAAAGGCGAGTTAACTTCGATACGTTGAGCTAGCCCGATTAAGCCATTTCTGCCTGGCTTAATCGGGTCTTCATACATGGTGCGCCGGCCGTTTAAACAATCTTCGATAACACGCACTTGCTTGCCACGTTGATTGAGATTGATTTCTAAAACGCCAGGCCATCGCTTTTCGAAAGCAAAACGATTGCGGCTCATTGGGATGATGCCCCAAGTTAGCGAATCTGCGTAGATGAGAATTTGCTTCACGGTGTGCAATTATTTACATTGATACAAAGCGAATGCGCGCTCGCCTATTTTTTTGGACTCGCCTTTAACAATCGTATTGGCGCCAAGGTCAACCGCCGAGTTTTTAGCCATTTGCACTAGATTATCTTCAACGCCTTCTATACTGCGATTAACAAACATTACCTTGGATAATACGCTCGCGGTTACTGTGCCTTTTGATTCGCAATGACTTATTTGGTCAGAGCTTGCAATTGACACTTTTTCTGCGCCTTCTTTCACTTCCATAAAAGCGCTAGCGCAGCCTGCAATCAATAGGGAAGAAAAGCTAATCGCAGTGATTTTTTGAGTTGAATTCATAAGGGTCCTTTAACCAAATTTGTAGTGTTTTTTGAGTGCTTTTTTGACATGCCAAGTACATTTAAGCCCGCTTGGGAAAATGACTAAATCGCCAGGGCCAAAACTAACAGACTCGCCATTGTCGGCAGTCACTGTTACCTCACCTTCTAATACGTAGGCGGTTTCTTGTTCGGAGTAGCTCCAGGGGAAGGAGGATGGTTCTTTTGACCAAGTTGGACATTGCAAAATACCGAGTGATTCTAGTTTTTCTTGTGATGGTTGATGATCAACAGTAATTGCTGTCATGATGTTCTCCAATCATATTTCTCTAAGTTGGACGACGTTACTGTGAAGGGGTTCAGCGCTGAGTGCAAGTTTCTTTTCCAAAGTTGCCTTTCTTGTATTCTGGCTCGTAATAAAATTTAACGAATGACCATTTGCCACGCTGGTTTTTGCTGAATGTGGCAATCCCTGTGCCAAAGTCGTGGTCTTTAGGATCTTTGTTGGCAAAGTAGATGGCCATTTTATTGCCTTGCGAGGCAGCGTGGCCGGGGTAAGCGCCAAATCCAGGAATCTCCAAGAGAAATTCATAGGACCCATATTCACCGTCACTAAATTTAGAAGCTAACCGCATAGTGACTGTGCCTTTATATTCGCCTTCTGTGTGGTCTTGGCCAGTACAGTCATAAACCCCGCTGTAGTCAGCCCCCGAGTATGGTGCTGCCAATGCAGTGATAGAAGTTGCAAATAATAAACAGCTCAAAAAAATCGATCTCATGGGGGCGCCTTTTTAAAAAATTAGATGCGCTTATCATAAAATATATAGCACTAGTTGAAAATTATACAGGTCTGTATATAATCAAGTTGTAGTACAAAATTTAATAACAATATTGGGGGGTTGATATGGGAGTTCTTTTGATTGGTGCAGTCGCTTGTATCACGGCTTTAATCCTTTCGGCTTGGTTGATGACCTTTGCTCGCTGGTTTCCTATTAAGGGCATTGATGGTGAGTTTTTAGTCGATTATAAAACCATGATTCGTGCACACGTTGATTATGCTTTGATGGCGCTTTTTAACTTGGGGTTTTACGGCGTTGCCGCAGGCGGCGGTATCGAATTGCCAGTATTTGCTTGCTGGTGTGTGGCGATTGGTGGTTTCTGTAACCCAACCATTTTCACTATCGCCGCATTTGATACCAATTTTTGGGATAAAACCAAATGGCGTGTATTCTCAGCAGCAAGCTTTGTGCTGACTACTATAGGCTTTATGACGATTAGCTGGGTATTGCTAAATCACGCGCTTGCTTAATTTCTGCGTTTGAACAAAAGGGGGCGTAAGCCCCTTTTTTGTTGCTAGGAGATTTGATTTAACACAAGCTTGTTTCATGATTTTTTATTAGAATGAATCTGTTGTGCTCCAGTATGATTTGATGAAAGGAATAAATATGAACAAGATTTTGATTGCATTATTGGCGGTAGCGGCCGCCGCTTATGTTTATCATGAATACCGCGAGGGTGACTACGGTAAGCGTCCGGCAGTGACTGATGTAGCGAATCACAATGCACAGATGAATGAGTGTGTGCGAGTTGCTTTAGAAAAACATCCTGGTGCAGTTGTTGAAACAGAAGTGGAAACTGAAGACGGCAAGCTAATTACGGATGTGGATATTCAAGGCGCGGACGGTAAGAATTGGGAAATTGAGTGCGAGTTGGCAACGGCCCAAATCGTAGAAGATAAGCAGGACCATTAAAAACAAAAAAGCCACCAGTTATTGGTGGCTTTTTTGTTAGGACGGATTGACGATGAAACTACTACTCGCGCTTTTAGTGATTTTACTGCTGGCTATCCCGAGCATTGTTTTTATTGTGGTGCCTTATTGGCACTATCGTTCTCATCTGCGCTTCAAGCAGTGGATGAAGCGCGTTGGTATTACCGAAGAAATGCTTGAGTTAGCTGAAAAATCATCAGCGACGGATATTCAGCAATAACTTACTTGATAGCGGCCACGGCTAAGTTCTTTTTATGCAGCTCGGCTGCCAACCTTGCAACGCCGCCTTCTTCTAGCGTCGGTTTGAAGTTTGATTTGTAGGTATAAATTAAATCTACACCACCTAGCGCTACATCGTAAATTTTCCATGCTTCTGTGTTTTTGATGAGTCTGCAATTGAATGCCAGGGTTTCATCTTTTTTATCTAATACCCGGCCTTTGATTACTACGCGTTCTTTATCCGCGCTAAAGCTTGTCTCATCGAAAGCTAGGGTCTGATTATCATATTCTGAAAGTGTTTTAGAGATAAGGTGTCTAAAAAACACGCTTATTTCAGCGGTGAGATTGCTTTGATCTTCTCTGCTAGCTTTGGCCCAAATCGGTTCGCCAACAATAGACCTCGACAATAATTCCATATCAAACTGACTCAACACTTTTTCTGATACATAGGCTTCCATTTTCGAATTGTCGCGGAGCAGAGTTGAGTCATTTTTTAGGGTTTCCATCAAGCTTTCTAGCGATGACTTTAAGAAGTCATCTGGCGCTGGCAACTCTTCCGCTTGGCTTGGGGATGTCAGTGTGAATAATAAGAATATAAATACGAGTATCTTTTTCATAAAGTTGCCCTTCTTATAAAAAGTTAACTGGTAGTGGTACTGATACTGATTGGGATGTTAGCCCAAGTCGTTGCGAAATTTTTCTAATTTTATTTGATAGTCGCTTGCATCGCCATATTCGATAAATCTTTTGTATCTGGCGTGTGTGCCTATCATTTTTCTAGCATGTTTGATCGGGCAGAAGTACTGCTCCGTTCTAGCAAGCACCTCTGCTGCGTAAGCTGCCAAACCATTACCGTAAGCACAGTAGGTGCAGTGGAATTTCTCAATGCTGTTTAAAAAGCTCAGTTGGTGGCGATCAAAAATCATATAGTCGCCACGTTTAACCTTTTTGATTTTATAGATAGGAAAACAAGTGGCTTGATAAAGCCATAGACAAAGGTCTAACAGCGCCATGGGGACAATCATTCCGTAAATAATTGGTGCAGTAATTAAATTGAGTGGGCGATTGCCTAGCCATTTAATAAAACCAACTTTTAGTTTTTTGTGGGCTTCTTTGATGGATTGTTCAAACTCGACGCGCTTCCCTTTAATTTTAAAGCTCAAATGCACTTGTTGTTCCTGTAAAGCCTTGTTGAGTTCGCCTTCCAAGGTTTCGATTTGGTCCATTAGATGGCGGATACGGTCATTCATGCTTGGATATTCTTTCGATGAGATTTGTCTGAATGATGTCAGTTTATCTCGATTAGATTGCTATTGGGTTAAATAACAAATCAGCAGGGATTAATTATTTTAAGCAAGTCATCAAAAATGCGAGTAGAGTAAACCTGTTGATCCTATTTTTTTATTGAGGAGGCTATCATGGCTTGCTGTTGTGCTAAATGTAATGTTGGATGCAAAGAACGCAGTGTTCGTGTGTTGGTAGGTGCAGTTTTGGTCACGCTTGCTTACACACATCAATTGAATGATTGGGCTTGGTTAGGCCTTGTTCCTTTATTGACAGGCTTTATTGGATTTTGCCCGCTTTATAAAATTTTGAAGCGAGGCGGATGTTGTGCCAGCAGTTGCCAAGATAAAGATGGCGGCTCGTGCTGTAAGTAATTGTAAAAATTGTTAATTCCATTCAAAAAGATAATCTATTCATATAGAATTGATGGGTTAACTGCTATCTAAAAACAGCTGGGTAGTGGATGGAATTAAACTGGAGAAAGTAATGAAAAAGAATCATATTGGTATGCTGGTTGCAGCGGCTTTGGGTATGGCTGCAACTTCAGCGCTTGCAGAGGATATGTATCGCGGTGCTTGGTATGCATTACCAGGCCTTAGCTATAACTGGACTGATAGCGATCTAAATGCTCAAGATGATTTGGGTGGTTTTATTCGTGCGGGTAAAGAAATCAATGATAAATGGGATTTTCAGGTCGGCGGGTCTTATGCAAGTATTGATGGCAACCAAACGGGTAAATATAAACAGACATTGCTAGGTGTTGATGCCTTGTACATGTTTAGTCGTGAAAAGCTCCGTCCATTCTTATTAGTGGGCTTAGGTTATGCCCACAATAAAGTAGATTACATGGGTGGTAGTGATAGCTCATGGATGGCCAATGTTGGTGCTGGTGTTCAGTATTTGGTGAATGACACCTTTGGTTTGCAAGCAGATGTTCGTCAAGTATGGAGTGAGGCAAAAATCGGCACGCCAGCCGCATCAAGCAGCGACACTATTTCTAACACCGTGTTGAATGTGGGCGCGATTTTCCGCTTTGGTGGATCAACGCTCGCGCCTGTAGCTGCTGCCGAGCCGACTCCAGCACCTGCGGCTGCCATTGAGCCAGCCCCAGTACCAGCGCCTGTAGCTGCTACCGAGCCATGCACGCCTAATGTGGAAACCATTGAAATTCAATCGGAAGCACTTTTTGATTTTGACAAAGCGGTGATTAGAGGTAAGAGTAATCAGGCTTTAGATGAAGTGATTGCCAAGATGAAAGATCATGGTGACGTAGAGTTTGTTTTAGTGACTGGCCATACTGATCGTATCGGTTCAGATGCTTACAATCAAAAGCTCTCTGAGCGTCGTGCCAATGCGGTAAGAAAGTACTTGTCGACACATGGTATCGATGGTGCGCGTATTAAATCGCAAGGTAAAGGCGAGTCCGAGCCTGTGGTTGATTGTAAAGGCGTAAAAGGAACCAAGAACTTAATCGAGTGCTTGGCGCCAAACCGTCGTGTGATTGTGGATGCAACACACAAAGAAACAGAAGGTTGTGGCAAGTAAAGCAACTTAAGTTTTGTGTTTAAAAAAGGCTACTTACTGTAGCCTTTTTTTATTTCCTGCATGTGTTATCTTATGCCTAAGTTTAGATGGCAATAAAACAGGGCGACAAAATGTCTTTTTTCTCAAAAGTGTTAATTGGTTTGGTGTGCGTTTTGGGTTGGTCTTTATTCGCCAACGCAAAAGATATTAGCGATGAGCAGTATCAAGTCAGAATGGCTCAAAAAGAGTATGACACCGCAAAGAGTGACTTTGAGGCGACCAGTCAACAAGTGCTGCAGTATGAGAAGAGAATAGCTCAGCTGAATGCGCAATTGGAGCCATTGAAAAAAAGCATTCCTGCTAAGCAAGAGCGACTTAGCAAAGCCAAAATTAACTTAGAAGAGAAAACTAAAATTCTTGATAAGGTCTGGGAAGAAAACAAGAAGAACTAATAAAGCTTTCGTCCTCTTTTTACCTGCTTTTTGAGCCTTCTATTTTGACGCCATTCGGCAATTCTTTTGCGTCTTAACAAAATCGTAATAATCAATATTGCCCAACCAAACGCCAGCCAAGGAATGATGCCTGCGTAGATGCTGACCATTACAAGATGTGGGAAAGCGGACGTTAAAATTATTGGCAATACAGCTAAAATAAGACCTAACAAAATGAGTAGCATGCGCAGTCCTCACTGACAATTTAGCGGTTTTCAGTAAAACTTACTTGGATGTTAAGCCCTTTTTGTTTTGGCTCATCGGCGATGTCTACCGTAGCCTGATGTAGCTGAGCAATTTCTTTCACAATCGCCAAACCCAAGCCACTTCCCTCGGCGCCGGTTCCCATCACGCGATAGAAACGTTCGAAAACCTTTTCCCTTTCATTTTTTTGAATGCCTGGGCCATTGTCTTCTACGCTTAGAACGATTTCTCCAGTTTCACGTTTCACACTTACAGTGACTTTGCCGCCTGCAGGAGTGTAGAGCAAGGCATTGTCAATTAAGTTATAAATCATCTCTTTCAGGCGGTTGGCCTCACCGATAATCATGGCATGGTCTGTCGTGCTTTCAAACCCCAAGTCGATTTGTTTTCTAATGGCTGCGGGGACCATATTGGTTGTGACATCCTGAGCTAGCTCATTTAAATCAACAGGACTCAGCACTAAACGTTGCACTGCTTCACGTTGATTTCTGGCCAAGCTTAATAACTGGCTAATGGTATGGGAGAGACGTTCCAAGCTTTCGTTGACTTTGCTAAGTAGCTGCTCATGCTGCTTAGGATCACTTTCTGATAAGGCAAGCTCTAGTTGAGCTTGTGCGCCAGCAAGAGGCGTGCGAAGCTGGTGTGCAGCATCGGCAATAAAGTGATTCTGTGCATCAAGCACCCCTTCTAGTTGTCGCATCAGGGAGTTAACGGAGTTCACTAAAATCATCACCTCCGTGGGCACATTAGGTAAGTCAATCTCACTCAAATCAAGGTAGGATCTTTTGGATACGGCATTTTGCAGTTCAAATAGGGGCTGTAAGCCACGCTCAACGCCGAACCATATAATGACCACTGTGAATAACACCAAAATTAATTGTGGAACGATTAAGTCGATGAGCACCTGTTCAGCTAACGCTTCTCGTTTATGTAATGTTTCTGCCACCTGTATATAAATAGGCGTTTCCACGCCTTTTTGGTTAATGCTCATTAAGGTTGAAACAACACGCACGGGAAGGCCCCGCACTTCATCAAATCGAAAACTGACCCCATTTTCCATTGGAACTCTGCGGTTTAAATGCGGGTCATTATCGCCGTTGAGTAACTTGCCATTGGCGTCTGTAACGCTATAAAAAACAGTGTCGTTTTTATCTTCTAGAATAAATTGCTTTTGTGATTTGGGTAGCGTGAGTGACTGTACCGATACTTCAGGCTGATTGATAAGTTGGTAGATAGAATATGCAGAGTCATAAAGCGCATTATCAAAGGCGTTACGCTGCTCAACAACCGCAAAGCGAAACAGAATAGTTGATATAAGTAGGATCAGAATTAGTAATGGTGGAACCAGCCATACTAATAACTTTTTGCGTAAAGACTGATATTTTTTCATTGATTATGGTGCCTTCTGTAGCAAGTAGCCCAAGCCGCGAATGGTGAGAACATTGATGCCTAGAGGCTCTAATTTTTTGCGTAAGCGATGAATGTAAACCTCAATGGCATTGTTGCCGACACCTTCATCCCATTTGCATAGCGCTTCAACAATTGAGTCTTTGCTGACTACACGACCCACTCTTAGCAATAGCATCTCTAGCACACCCAACTCTCGTGGTGAGAGAAGCATTTGCTCACCGTTGGCCGTCAGCATCCTGTCCTTAATATTAAGCACAAGAGGGCCATATTCAATGCTTGAGCCTAGCAAAGCATTATTCCGCCTAATTTGAGCCCGCAAACGCGCCTCCAGCTCAGGCAACTTGAAAGGTTTTGTTAGATAATCATCAGCCCCTAAATCCAAGCCGCGTACTCGGTCATCCAAGTCGTCACGCGCCGTTAAAATAATCACTGGCGCTGTAATCTTGCGACCGCGCATGCGCTTTAATACCTCAAAGCCGTCAATGCGTGGCAAACCCAAGTCTAGAATAACCGCTTCATAAATTTGATCGTGCAATGCGATATCTGCTTCGTGGCCGTCATGTGACCAATCTACCGTATAGCCAGCACGACTTAAGGCAATGCTCATCGCCTGTCCTAAAGCGTCATCATCTTCAACTAATAGAATTCGCACAATCCATCTTTGGGTGAGTCAATCTGAAGGGCCATTCTACTGCGATATTGCTGAGATTTGTATGTGAAAATACTGCGAAAGCAAATAAAAAAAGGGCCAGCAAATGCTAGCCCTTTTTATTTGTCTGGCGCGCCCGAAGAGATTCGAACTCCTGACCCCTTGGTTCGTAGCCAAGTACTCTATCCAGCTGAGCTACGGGCGCGTGAGGCGTGCATTATACGCAATTTATTCACAATTTGCAGTATAAATTGCACTAAACAACTTGGCGGAGAGCGAGGGATTCGAACCCTCGATACAGATTTAAGCCCGTATGCTTCCTTAGCAGGGAAGTGCCTTCGACCACTCGGCCAGCTCTCCGTTTCTTGAGGGCGTAACGATACTTGATTACGCCCCAAAAATCAATTGAAGCTTTTGCCTAAGCTTCTGTTATGACTTTATTAAGCTTGGTCTAAATCAAACGCTTTGTGTAACACGCGGACTGCAAGTTCCATGTATTTTTCATCGATGACAACAGCGATTTTGATTTCACTGGTAGAGATCATTTGGATGTTGATGCCTTCTTCAGCCAAAGTGCGGAACATTTGGCTAGCAATGCCAACGTGTGAACGCATGCCAACACCAACGATAGATACTTTTGCAATCTTGTCGTCGCCGCTGATTTCACGTGCGCCGATATGTTTTTGCACTTGATTGAGGATGCCAAGTGCTTTTTCCATTTCATTTTTGTGCACGGTGAAAGTGAAATCTGTCGTGCCATCTGCACCAGTATTTTGGATAATCATATCCACGTCGATATTGGCATCAGCGATAGGGCCAAGAATTTGGTAAGCAATGCCAGGCTTGTCTGGTACGCCTAATACAGTAATTTTTGCTTCGTCTCGGTTAAATGCAATGCCAGAGATGATTGGTTGTTCCATGTTGCTGTCCTTGTTAGCGGGATCTTCAAATGTGATAAGTGTGCCTTCGCCATCTTCTTCAAAGCTAGAAAGTACACGTAGTTTTACTTTGTATTTGCCTGCAAATTCAACAGAGCGAATTTGCAATACCTTTGAGCCTTGGCTGGCAAGCTCAAGCATTTCTTCAAAAGTAATGGATTTTAAGCGACGCGCTTCTGGTACGACGCGTGGGTCTGTGGTGTAAACGCCATCGACGTCAGTGTAGATTTGGCATTCGTCAGCTTTAAGCGCTGCTGCAAGTGCAACGCCCGTCGTATCTGAACCGCCACGACCCAAAGTCGTGATGTTGCCTTGCTCGTCCACGCCTTGGAAACCTGCCACTACTACGACATTGCCAGCTTCTAGATCTGCGCGAATACGAGATTCATCAATGCTTAAAATGCGCGCTTTGGTGAATGCGCTGTCTGTGACAATGCGAACCTGAGCGCCGGTGTAGCTTTTTGCTTTTAGGCCTAACTCCATCAGTGCCATTGAGGTTAGGGCAATCGTGACTTGTTCGCCAGTTGAAACCATGACGTCTAATTCACGTGGGTCTGGGTTGGTCATCACTTCTTTAGCCAAGGAAATGAGTCTGTTGGTTTCGCCAGACATCGCCGAAACCACGACCACAACTTGATGGCCAAGTGCTTTAAAGCGGGCAACACGGCGCGCTAAATTTTTGATGCGTTCAGGGCTACCAACGGAGGTGCCACCATATTTTTGTACGATAAGTGCCATAGTGATTTATGTTGTATATAAATAAAAATTAGTTAAGTTTTTGTGCGACCCAAGTTTGAACGCTTGCAAGTGCTTGCGGTAATTGGCTGGGATTAGTGCCACCAGCCATTGCCATGTCTGGCTTGCCGCCACCTTTGCCGCCAACTTGTGCTGCGACATGATTGACCAAATCGCCCGCTTTTAGTTTTGCAATCAAATCTTGTGTCACGCCAGCAGCGAGGCTTACTTTTCCGTCAGTTACGCTAGCAAGGACGATAGCCGCCGACTTTAGCTTGTCTTTTAGTTTGTCCATGGTCTCGCGCAGAGCGTTTGCGTCTGCCCCCTCTAGGGTTGCTGCAAGTACCTTGACTCCATTCACATCGCTAGCTTGTTCCGCCAAGTCATCGCCTTGTGATGAGGCTAGCTTAGATTTTAAGCGAGCGAGTTCTTTTTCTAGAGCTTTTTGTGATTCAACTAACTGCTCAATTTTGCTTGCTAATTCGTGAGCAGGGGCTTTGAGTTCGCTAGCGACTTGATTGATGAGTGCTTGTTGGCTCTGTACTAATGTGAGTGCGCCTTCACCAGTTGTTGCTTCAAGGCGACGAACGCCAGCTGCCACACCACTTTCTGCAGTGATTTTAAATAAGCCAATATCACCTGTACGGCTGACGTGTGTGCCACCACAAAGTTCACGCGATGAGCCAATATCCAAAACACGCACTTCATCGCCATATTTCTCACCAAATAGCATCATGGCGCCTGTTTTTTGGGCTGACTCAATATCCATGACGCGGGCTTGTGTTTCAGCATTTGCCAAGATTTCTGCGTTAACCATTTGCTCGACTTGCGCGATTTCTGCATCCGTCATGGGTGCATTGTGCACAAAGTCAAAACGTGTTTTTTCGGTATCAACCAAGGAGCCTTTTTGTTGCACATGTGTACCCAATACTTCACGCAATGCTTTGTGCATCAAGTGCGTGGCTGAGTGGTTGCGCATGGTGTTGGCGCGCGCTGCTTTGTTCACACGGGCTTGCAAGGTTTCGCCAACAGATAGCTTGCCTGTTTTTAGTACACCGTGGTGGCCAAAAACGGCGGCTTGGATTTTTTGCGTATCTTCCACTGCAAAAATGCCGTTACTGCCTTTCAATTCGCCAGAGTCACCAATTTGACCGCCTGATTCAGCATAGAAAGGCGTGTTATCCAAGACGACAACACCAAGGTCACCCTCGTTTAATTCTTTAACGCTTGCGCCGTCTTTATATAAAGCCAAGACTTTGGCATTCGTTTCTAGTTGTTCATAACCTTGGAAGTTGGTCACTTGGCCGTCATATTCGAGGTTGGTGGCCATTTTAAACTTGCCTGCGGCACGTGCTTGCTCTTTTTGGCGAGACATCGCGGCATCAAATGCAGCAGCATCAACGCTTACCTCACGTTCGCGGCAAATGTCAGCGGTTAAATCGAGTGGAAAACCGTAAGTGTCGTGCAATTTAAATGCAGTTTCACCGTTAAATACCTTGTTGCCTGCTTTGGCCATTTCTGCCAACTCAGCCTCCACAATCGCCATGCCATTTTCAATGGTTTCAAAAAAGCGATCTTCTTCTTGTTTGAGCACTTCGGTAACACGCATTTGTGCTTCTGCAAGCTCTGGATAAGCTTCACCCATTTCAGTCACTAAGTCTTTGACCATCTTGTGGAAGAAAGCAGCGCGTGCGCCAAGTTTGTAGCCATGACGAATGGCGCGACGAATAATGCGGCGTAACACATAGCCGCGGCCTTCGTTGCCAGGGATGACACCATCAGCAATCAAGAAGCTGCAGGCACGGATGTGGTCGGCTAGCACTTTGAGTGATGGATTGTCTAAATCCGTTGTTTTAGTCTCGCGCGCAGCAGCGGCAATCAATGTTTGGAATAAATCGATTTCGTAGTTAGCGTGTACACCCTGAAGCACGGCAGAAATACGCTCCAAGCCCATGCCTGTATCTACTGATGGCTTAGGAAGTGGGTGCATTACGCCCGCTTCGTCGCGGTTGAACTGCATAAACACGTTATTCCAGATTTCGATAAAACGGTCACCGTCTTCCTCTGCGCTGCCTGGAGGGCCGCCCCAGATGTGCTCGCCGTGGTCATAGAAAATTTCGGTACATGGGCCACATGGGCCTGTGTCGCCCATCATCCAGAAATTGTCGGATGCGTAGCGTGCGCCTTTGTTGTCGCCGATGCGAATAATGCGCTCGGTAGGTACGCCAATTTCTTTGGCCCAAATGTCGTAAGCCTCGTCATCTTCT
>JBDLQN010000022.1:0-12348 GCA_039800585.1 Pseudomonadota bacterium | reverse complement strand
CATATTGTTGATGTGGCCAGTTCTAATCGTGATGAGCAAATCGCTCAGGTTAATAAAGTATTGACGGAAATTGGCGCGCAAGATGTCCCTCAGATTTTGGTGCTCAATCAAATTGACCGGATTGGCATGGAGGCAGGCTTGGAGCGCGATGAATATGGTAGAATTTGCAAAGTGCGAATTTCAGCCAAAAATGGCGATGGTTTAGAGTTTTTGCAGCAAGCGCTTAAAGAGCATCAGCAAAAGCTTTACGAATACCACACCACTGAAGCCGCATATCTGTAGTTTTTTCGATTTAAACGGAGTTTTTATGGCAAACGATCCTGGCTGGGGAAATCGTAACAACGAAGGCCCGCCTGATTTGGATGAAGTGATGCGTGAATTAAGCCGCAAAGTGAACGCTTTGTTTGGCAAAAAGCCTAGCCCATCTTCAGATAAGACACCCTCAGCTCCGTTTCTCCCTATTTTAGGTTTGGTTTTGCTACTTTGGGTTGCAACAGGTTTTTATATCGTTGACCAAGGTTCACGTGGTGTGGTCTTGCGTTTTGGGCAGCATGTTGAAACAACGATGCCTGGCCCGCGCTGGCACATGCCTTTCCCTATCGAGTCGGTCAATGTGGTCAATATGGAGCAAGTGCGCACCATTGAAATTGGCTATCGCTCAGCGGACGGTGGTGCTGTTCGCAGCAAAGAGCTTAAAGAGTCTTTGATGCTCACGGATGATGAAAATATCATCGACTTGCAGTTTGCTGTCCAATACAACCTCAAAAACGTTGAGGATTCCTTGTTTAGTAATCGCAGTGCTGAGGACTCTGTGCGCGGTATTGCTGAAAGCGCTATTCGTGAAGTGGTAGGTAAGAGCAAATTAGACTTTGCTTTATATGAAGGACGCGAGGAAGTTGCAGTCAATACTAAAAAACTGATGCAAGACATTTTGGATCGTTACAAAACCGGCATTAATGTGGTGAGCGTCACCATGCAGAACGCGCAGCCACCTGAACAAGTGCAGGCGGCCTTTGAGGATGCAGTAAAAGCCAAGCAAGATTTAGAACGTCAAAAAAATGAAGGCCAGGCCTACGCTAACGATGTGATTCCTAAAGCACGTGGTACGGCTTCAAGACTATTGCAAGAAGCGCAAGGTTATAAATTGCGCGTTGAAAATGAGGCGCAAGGTAATGTGAGTCGCTTTAATCAAATTTTCGCGCAGTATCAAAAAGCGCCAGAAGTGACGCGTCAGCGCATGTATTTAGATGCGCAAGAGCAAATCATGTCTAATGTAAGCAAGGTCATCGTTGATCAAAAAAATGGCAATAATTTGCTTTACCTGCCATTGGATAAGTTGATGGCTGTTGCAGGCGCTAATGCACCAGCTGCGGCAAATCCCGCGCCAGCTTCTGCGGCCCCCACCGTTAATGTTAGTCCGACTACAGATAGTCGTTCTCGGGATGATGTAAGAGCCCGTGAGCGTGAAGGGCGATAAGGCGACAATATGATGAGAAATTTGGGATTGGTATTGCTTGGTTTATTGCTCAGTCTTATGTTGCTGAGCAGTACACTTTTTACGGTTGATCAACGCGAATACGCTTTGGTTAAGCGCCTGGGTGAAGTGGTGGCTATTAAGAAAGAGCCGGGCTTGTACCTTAAAGCGCCTTTTGTCGACAGTGTCGTTTATTTTGATAAACGTATCGTGACTTTAGATTGGGAGGAGCCAGATCGTTTTATTACTAGCGAGAAGAAAAACGTATTGGTGGATTCTTTTGTGAAGTGGCGGATTATCGACCCACAAAAATATTACGTTTCTGTGCGCGGTGATGAGGTGCAAGCTGAGCGCCGCTTATCTCAGATGGTGAATGATGGTTTGCGCGCTGAGTTTGGTAAACGCACTATTCACGAGGTCGTATCAGGAGAGCGCAGTCAAATCATGGAAATTCTGCGTCAGCGTGCAGACCGTGAGTCGCGTCAAATTGGTATTCAAGTGCTGGATGTTCGTATTAAACGGGTGGATCTGCCTCAAAACGTAAGTAACTCGGTTTATGACCGTATGGAAGCTGAGCGTAAAAGTGTAGCTAACCAGTTGCGGTCTGAGGGTTCAGCGGCTGCTGAAAAGATACGTGCCGATGCTGACAGGCAGCGTGAAGTGATTGTGGCAGAGGCTTATAAAGAGGCGCAGCGCGTTAAAGGTGAGGGCGATGCTAAGGCGGCTGAAGTTTATTCTGCTGCTTATGGCAAAAATCCAGAGTTCTATGCCTTCTATCGCAGCCTTGAGGCTTATCGCAATAGCTTCAAGAACAAGAGCGATGTGATGGTGCTTGAGCCTAACTCAGACTTTTTAAAATACATGAAGAGCTCAGGCGCTACTGGCGCTAAAGCTAAACGATAACCCACATAAAGTTGATTACTTATGCGTAATTGGTTGCTTCCAGAATATATCGAAGATGTGCTACCTGCAGAGGCAGCACAAATAGAGTCTTTGCGACGTTCGTTGCTGGATTTAGTGTCAACGCATGGTTATCAATTTGTTATTCCGCCTATGATTGAGTATCTAGAATCTTTGATTACAGGCGTGGGGCATGATTTAGACTTGGCGACATTCAAAGTGGTTGACCAGTTATCTGGCCGCTTAATGGGCGTGCGTGCTGACATTACGCCACAGGCTGCGCGTATTGATGCACATATGCTCAACAATCAAGGGGTGACGCGTTTATGTTACGCGGGTAGCGTGTTACGTACCCATCCAGATGGTATTGCGCAAACACGCCAGCCTATGCAATTAGGTGCTGAGCTGTTTGGCTATGCGAGTGTTGAAGGCGATATCGAAATTCAACGCTTAATGATTCAAGCCTTGCAAAAAGCTGGCGTCAAAGGCCTTCAAATTGACTTTAGTCATGTCGCTATTTTTAACAGCATTATCGATAGAACAAAAATTGATGCTGCATTAGAGCAGGCTTTATACCGCGCTTTGCAAAGCAAAGACAAAACCACTTTGAAGTCATTAAGTGCCAACTTGGAGGCCTCAACACGTGATGCACTTTGTGCTTTAACAGAATTGAGCGGTGATGAAAAAGTGCTTGCTGAAGCAGAAAAATGCTTACCGAAAACACCTCAAATCAGCCAAGCCTTAAGTGATTTAAAACAGGTCGCTCAACAGCTTGCAGACTTGGGTGTTGGTATTAGCTTTGACTTGGCTGAGTTAAGAGGCTATCACTATCACAGTGGTATGGTGTTTGCAGCCTATGCCCAGGGCTGTCCAAGACCTTTGGCACTTGGTGGCCGTTATGATGAGGTGGGTCAAGCCTTCGGTCGCGCACGCCCTGCGGTCGGATTCAGTGTTGATTTGCGCGGATTGGTAAAAGCTTTGCCTTTGCCTGTTCTCAATAAAGGAATCTTGGCGCCAGTTAGCTCGGATAAAGCTCTGGCCCGAAAAGTAGTAGCATTGCGCGAGTCTGGCAAAATCGTTATTCAAGCCTTGCCTGGTACGGAAAAAGATTACGCAGAGCTAAACTGCGATCAAAAGCTTGTGCAAAAAAATGGCGTTTGGGAAGTAGTTGCTGCGCTAGAGCTTGTAAAGAATTAACAAAATAACTTAGTAAATATTTAGGTAGATTATGGCTAAAAACGTTGTTGTCATCGGTACCCAGTGGGGTGATGAAGGTAAGGGTAAGATTGTTGACTGGTTGACCGACCACGCACAAGGCGTTGTGCGCTTTCAAGGTGGTCACAATGCTGGACATACCTTGGTTGTAGGCCAAGGCGCGGCGCAACGTGTTTATAAACTTAATCTAGTGCCTTCAGGCATCGTTCGTGAAGGCGTGAAATGCTATATCGGCAATGGCGTTGTATTAGATGCAGACCATTTGCTTAAAGAGATTAAAGCTTTGGAAGAGGGTGGTTTAGAAGTTCAGAATCGCCTCAAAGTGAGCCCAGGTTGCCCCTTAATTTTGGATTATCACGTGCGTCTGGATGTGGCGCGCGAGTTAAAACGTAGCGCCGATAAGAAAATCGGTACGACAGGCAAAGGCATTGGCCCAACTTACGAAGATAAAGTGGCGCGTCGCGCTTTGCGTTTGTACGACTTATTTTATCCGGAACAGTTTGCTGAAAAATTACGTGATGTCTTGGATTATCACAACTTTGTATTGACCAAGTATCTTGGGGCAGAAGCCGTTGATTTTAATCATCAACTTGATTCAGCTTTAGCAAAGGCGAGCTTGATTAAACCGATGGTGGCAGATGTGACGGCGGCGCTTTATGAAGCAAATGCTGCGGGCCAGAATCTACTATTCGAAGGTGCGCAGGGTACGCTGTTAGACGTTGATCACGGGACTTATCCTTACGTGACTTCAAGCAATTGCGTTTCAGGTCAAGCGTCTGCAGGTACTGGTGTTGGTCCTAATATGTTGCATTATGTATTAGGCATCACTAAAGCTTATACAACCCGTGTTGGCGGTGGCCCATTCCCAAGCGAATTGGATATTGAGTCTGAGGGTGCGCCAGGCACGCAAATGTCTGTTAAAGGTCAGGAAATTGGCACAGTGACCAAGCGCAAGCGTCGTTGCGGTTGGTTTGACGCGGCTGCTTTGCGTCGCTCAGCACGCATTAACGGCTTAACAGGTTTGTGTATCACTAAGTTAGATGTATTAGATGGTATTGCTGAACTCAATATCTGTACTGCTTATGAATTAGATGGTAAGCGTATTGATATGTTGCCTATCGGCGCCGACGATGTGGCACGTTGCAAACCGATTTACGAGACTTTGCCTGGTTGGCATGAAAATACCTTCGGCTTAAGCCGTTGGGAAGATTTGCCTAAGAACGCGCAAGCTTATTTGAAGCGCTTGGAGCAATTATGTGATGTGCCTGTTGATATTGTTTCTACAGGGCCAGAACGTGACGAGACCATTGTACTTCGCCATCCTTTCGGCGCGTAAATGAAAGCGATTCAAAAACAAAGAATGGCTTGGGCCTTAACCGGTTCAGGCCATTATTTACGTGAGTGTATCGATATCATCAATGGTTTAGAGGATGTCGATTTGTTTTTGAGTAAGGCCGCTGCTGAAATTCTCCAGCAATACGGCTATCAGCATACAGTCGGAAAAGTCTACCAAGACAAAACGGCGAGTGCGGTGCCCGTGGAATTGTTTTATCACGGGGCTTACCACACGGTTGTTATTGCGCCTTCAACTTCTAACACAGTGGCCAAAATGGTCTGCGGCATTTCTGATAATTTGGTGACAAATATCTTCGCTCAGGCCGGCAAGTGTCGCGTCCCTACGATTGTTTATGCGTGTGATACCGAGCCTGAATTAGAGTCTGAAGCACCACGTGAAAATATGGTGAAAGTCTATCCAAGGCGTATTGATTTAGAGAATGTTGCCAAGCTTAAAGCATTCGAAGAAACCACGGTTGTTGATGATATGCAGCAACTTTCCTCCGCCATTCAAGCTAGATTAGCGTGTCTGAAAGCATCCTCTTCTTAACGGGTAAGTTGGCTGAAAAGAGCTTGCATCACGTGTTGGCAAGCATGCAACCAACCCCATTCAAATATCGAGTCAATCAAATAGGCGTGTCTGTGGCCGCCCTAATGACGCCAGACCTCATTGCAAGAAGGCTTGCTGATGTTGGGGACGCCAATAAAATCATTGTGCCAGGATTATGCTCAGGCAATTTAAGCCCTTTGGAAGATAAGTACGGGGTGCCTGTTTTAAGAGGCCCAGAAGATCTAAAAGATTTGCCGCAATACTTTGGTCGCCAAAGCAGGTCTGCTGACTTATCCAAATATGACGTTAGCATCTTTGCTGAAATTGTAGATGCGCCACACTTAAGCGTAGAGGGTATCGTTGCTCGCGCTGAGCATTACAAAGCGCAGGGTGCTAATGTCATCGATTTAGGCTGCTTACCCAATACACCGTTTGAACATTTGCATGATGCTATTCAAGCCTTAAAAGCCGCTGGCTTTAAAGTGAGTGTCGATTCTTTAAACCCTGATGAGTTGCTGCTAGCAGGCAAGTCTGGAGCAGACTATCTACTGAGTTTGACCGAAAAGTCTTTATGGATTGCCAAAGAGGTGGATGCTACGCCCATCCTCATCCCTGCTAAACCAGGCAATTTAGCTTCTTTGTATCGCGCGATTGATGCGATGCAAGCGATGAACAAGCCATTTATTGCAGATGCAATTCTTGACCCCATTCCGTTTGGCTTTACTGAGTCTATTGTTCGCTATCACAAGCTACGCAAACGCTATCCTGACATTCAAATCATGATGGGCGTAGGCAATATTACTGAGCTGACAGATGCTGATACAACGGGCATAAATGCCATGTTGTTTGGCATGATTGCCGAGTTAAATATTAATGCAGTGTTGGCAACCTCAGTTAGTCCGCATGCCGTTAATGCGGTGGCTGAGGCGGATGTTGCGAGAAGAGTAATGTATGCTTCGCGTGAAGAAAAGCGCTTGCCGCGTGATTACTCCGCTGACTTGTTATCGCTCCATGATAGGCGACCATTTACCTATTCGTCTGCTGAAATTGCTGAGATAGCCACACAAATCAAAGACCCAAGCTTCAGAATTCAGGTTAGTAAAGACGGCATACATATTTATAATCGCGACGGTATTTTTCAAGACATTGACCCTTTTAAGTTATACCCGCATTTAAAAGTGGATGACGATGCTTCCCATGCTTTCTATTTGGGGGTTGAGTTGGCACGCGCGCAAATTGCCTGGCAGCTAAAAAAACGCTACGTTCAAGATGAAGAACTTACATGGGGCGCGAATACGGTAAAGAGCGACCAAGAGGGCAAAAGGTCACACCGCGAAGCTTCATTAAAAGAACAAAAAGAAAAGAAAAAGTAGTTTATGCCCGAAAAGATTAACGAAATTATCCTGATTTCAGAGAATGCCGATGGTACGCCACATATTGCGCCGTTTGGCATGCGTGAACGTGGTGAATTGCTACTGATAGCGCCTTTTCGTCCCTCCACCAGTTTAGATAATTTAATGAGTGGGCGCTCTGCAACGGTTAACACAACAGATGATGTACGTGTTTTTGCTGGCGCATTAACAGGTCGTAAGGATTGGCCTGTGAACAAACTTGATGGGGCATGGGTATTGCCTTCCGCCTTGAGTTACAAATTGCTGAAGCTAGACAATGTAGAAGAAGATGAGCAGCGACCACAGTTGTATTTTGGGGTTGAAAAAGAAGCTAACCTGAAGTCTTTCCAAGGATATAACCGAGCGCAAGCGGCGGTGATTGAGCTGTGTGTGCTGGTCAGTCGTTTGAATCGATTGCCACTAGAAAAAATCCTCGCAGAAATTGCGTATTTGCAAATTGCAATTGATAAGACGGCTGGTGAGCCGGAATTGCAGGCTTGGCGTTGGTTGATGGAGGCCGTTGATAATCATCAAGCGAATATGACGGGGGCTAATCTTGCTTAAAGCCCAAACCCAAATGTTGGCCAGCGTTATGAGCCTGGAAGAGGCTGCGATAGTGTTGCGTGCAGGGGTGGAGATTGTGGATCTCAAAAACCCAGCAGCAGGCGCTTTGGGCGCGCTGCCACACCAGTTGATTGAGGATGTGGTGCAGTTGGTGGATGGGCGAGCGGTGGTGAGCGCAACGATAGGTGATTTGCCTATGGAAGCCGCATTGATAGTCATCGAAACTAAAGCCATGCTGGCGACGGGCGTAGATGTTATTAAGATAGGCTTTTTTGGAGAGCTTGGCCACGAGGTTTGTATTCAAGCGCTATCAGAACTTACCAAGAGCGGTGCCAAATTGATCGCTGTGTTACTTGCTGACATTACCTTCGACTTGAGTCTTTTGAACAAATTGGCAGCGGCTGGTTTTTATGGAGTGATGCTGGATACCGCCCAAAAAGATGGGCGACATTTGTTAAATTATTGCACTTTGTCAGAGCTGGCTGATTTTGTTTCTAAAGCCCATTCTTTGGGTTTGCGTTCGGGCTTGGCTGGCAGCTTGTCAAAAGAACATGTCGATGCGCTTTTATCAATTAAGCCTTCTTATTTGGGTTTTCGCGGGGCGCTGTGCGAGCAATCAAAAAGAACTGCAACGCTAAATGGTAATCGGGTACAAGAATTAGTGAGAATGTTGCATTGCAACGATGCAAAAGAAGTTGCGTTGAGCTTTGTTAATCAAACGTCGTGTGCTTTAATTTGAGCATGAGTCAGCAAAATAAAATGAATGTGGATTTGATTGTTGAGGCGCGATGGGTGGTTCCTGTGGTGCCTAAAAATCAATGTCTAGAAAATGCAGCTGTGGCTGTTCATCAAGGGAAAATCGTTGCGATTGATGCTGCTGATGTAGTCCGCTCCAATTATCAAGCGGATAAAACGGTGCATTTGAACGAGCATGTATTGATCCCAGGATTGGTTAACTTGCATGCCCATCTTGGTATGACTTTGATGCGCGGTTTGGCAGATGATTTGCCACTAATGCGCTGGCTTGAGCAGCATATTTGGCCTGCAGAGCAGCAAGTCGTTTCCGAGCGTTTTGTGCGAGATAGCGCCTTGTTGGGTTGCGCAGAAATGCTAGCTGGAGGCGTGACTTGCGTGAACGATATGTATTTTTATCCGCAAGCAACGGCTGAAGCCGCTTTGCAGGCGGGGATGCGCGCCAATTTGGGGTTGGTGGTTTTGGAATTTCCAACGAATTATGCCAATAGCGCAGATGATTACATTGAAAAAGGCCTGAGTCGTCGTGATGAGTGGCGAGGTCAAAGCCTTATTAGCGCCAGTTTTGCGCCTCATGCACCTTACACGGTGAGTGATAGCACTTTCGAAAAAATTGTCACTTACGCTGAGCAGCTGAGTTTGGGTATTCATACGCATTTGCATGAAACTTTGGACGAAGTGTCTCAAAGTCTTGAGCAGTATGGTCTGCGGCCTATCAGACGCTTGTCACAATTGGGAGTGTTGGGCCCCAATTTAACAGCCGCACATTGCGTACAGATGGTGCAAGAAGATCTAGACTTATTACAAGCACACGGATGCCACGTAGCACATTGTGTGAGCGCTAATTTGAAGTTGGCGAGCGGGATGGCTCCAGTTAAGCAAATGCTGGATGCGAGACTTAACGTTGGTTTGGGTACAGATGGCGCTGCGGGCAATAATCGACAAGATATGTTTGTTGAGATGCGAACAGCCGCATTGTTAGCAAAAGGATTAACGGGTGATGCGGGCAGTGTTCCTGCTTGGCAAGCCTTGGAAATGGCAACAATCAATGGTGCAAAGGCTCTTGGTCTAGAGAGTCAAATTGGTTCTTTAGAGCCTGGCAAACTAGCCGATTTTTGCGCGGTTAAAATGAGTGAAATCGAAACGCTTCCTTGTTTTGAACCCTTGTCACACCTAGTTTATGTTGCTGGACGTGAGCATGTTAGCCATGTCTGGGTTAATGGTGATTTGCGCTTTGAGCGCTCTGATTTGAGAGAAGGGGCTTATGCCAATATTGAGCCCGCTGAATTAAAGGAAATTGTATTGAAATGGCAACCCAAACTGAATCAACACAAAGTTTAAACGTCGATCCTGCAGAGCTGGAAAAATTCGCAGCTTTGGCGCATCGTTGGTGGGATAAAAACAGCGAGTTTAAACCGCTGCATGCTATCAACCCGTTACGCCTTAATTTTATTGACCAGGCTGTTGGTCTAAATGGCAAGCGAGTGCTTGATGTGGGCTGTGGTGGCGGCATTTTGTCGGAATCTATGGCGGAAAAGGGCGCGGATGTGATGGCGATTGATTTGGGCGAAAAAGCGCTTAAAGTAGCCAAGTTACATCAGCTGGAGTCGGGTTCTAAGGTTGATTACCAGCTGATTGCTGTTGAGACCTTAGCTGGTCAGCAGCCCGCTAGTTTTGATGTGGTGACTTGTATGGAAATGCTGGAACATGTGCCTGACCCTGCAGCGATTATTGATGCTTGTGCGAAACTGGTGAAGCCAGGGGGTTCTGTGTTTTTTTCAACCATCAATCGCAATCCAAAAGCCTACCTATTTGCCGTGATTGGCGCTGAATATGTATTGAATATGCTGCCAAAAGGCACGCATGAGTATGAAAAATTCATCAAGCCTTCTGAGTTATCTGCTTGGGCCAGAAGCTCAGATCTGACGGTCAATGAATTGAAAGGGATGAGCTATAACCCCTTGACTCAGCATTACTCACTTGGATCAGATATTTCAGTTAATTATCTTATTCGAACAAGTAAATAAGCCGATGATTTTATTCGATTTAGATGGAACGCTGGTTGATACTGCACCCGACCTTGGCTATGCCCTTAATTTGCAGCGCGAGCGTCATGGCTTGGCGCCTTTGGCCATGGACCTTATTCGTCCTTATGCTTCTCACGGTTCAAAAGGGCTTTTGGGGGTAGGGTTCAATTTAAAGCCTGAGGATGCGGAATTTGATGCGATGCGTACAGAGTATTTGGATTTGTATGATCAAGTTTTTGCGCGTTCGCCCGTCCTATTCGATGGAGTGGCTGAGCTTTTGCAGCACTTGGAGCAAAATGGTATCGCTTGGGGTGTGGTTACAAATAAGCCTAGACGCTTCTCTGCGCCTTTGCTTAAGGCTATGCAGCTAGATAATAGAATGGCCTGCTTGGTTTGTGGCGATGATGCAGTCTTGCCAAAACCAGCCCCAGATACGCTGTTTATGGCTTGCGAGCTTGCGGACGTGAAGGCAGTGGATTGTCTTTATGTTGGAGATGCTGAGCGAGATATTGAGGCTGGTAAAGCAGCTGGCATGAAGACAGTTGTTGCGATGTATGGATATATTGATGAGAGCGATAGAACAGAAGCATGGGGCGCGGATTTCTCTATTTTCCATCCAGTAGAGTTAATTTCACTGCTCGCTTGAGCTGTGGCTTAGCCAAAGTCTAATACTCAACTAATCTGACTGTTAAGCGTCACTCTTAAATCGCTGATGACTGCTTCAGTAAGTTGGCCACCATTTTTTCCTGAAATAAGAAACGTGTCTTCAGCTCGATTGCCTAAGGTGTTGATTTTAGCGGTTTGCAGATGCACTTGATGTGCAATCAATGCCTGTGCAATTGTTGAAAGTAGGCCAGGGCGGTCGCTCGCCACAATTTCCAATAAATGATTGTTTGAGTCTTTGATTTTTTTGATATCAATACTTGCTGGAATAGGCATGTGTTTGACTTGGCGACTTACCCTTCCTTTTAATGGCTCAAGCGGGAGTGCAACACTGTTCAATGTATTCGCAAGTTCGTGTTCAATATAACTTAATAAATCACGATACATAATTGATCTATCGCTATGATCTTGAATTAGAAAACTGTCTAAAGCATATCCGTGATTACTGGTGTGAATTTTAGCTTCTAGGATGTTGTAACCCATGCGCTCAAAGAACCCGCAAATGTGCGCAAATAAATCATCTCGATCTAGGGTGTAAATCATCACCTGAATTCCATCACCCATGGGGCTAAGTCTGGCTCTGACAATGGCCTCTGATGTGTTGATGTGGCGAAGAAGTAAACGTGTGTGCCATGCAATCTCTTGGGCGTTATGCCTTAAAAAATATTGACGGCCCAACTTGTCCCACAGAGGCTGATAAAAATGTTCAAGAATGCTGTAATGGCTGAGTATGCCCTGTGCCTCGGTTTGACGCGCTTCAAGCTCGCTAGCAATGTCCTGGCTACCTTTGCTAAGTAAGCGCTGAGTGGACAAAAATAATGTTTCCAGTAATTTTGCTTTCCAGGCATTCCAGACTTTGGGGCTGGTGCCACGAATATCCGCAACAGTGAGCAAATAAAGGGCGGCAAGATGGCGCTCATCTCGCATTGATTTGGCGAAACTTTCAATAACCTGAGGATCTGATAAATCAGATTTTTGGGCGGTGCTCGACATCAGCAAATGCGCGCCAACAAGCCAGGAAACCAGATCGCAGTCTGGTTTGCTAAGGCCGTGCAGTCTGCAAAAACGCTTTGCATCCAGCATGCCTAGTTTTGAGTGGTCGCCGCCTCGGCCTTTAGCAATGTCATGAAAAAGGGCGCCCAAATAGAGTAAGTGAGGTGCATCAAAACTTGAGAATAATTTGCTACATAGCGGAAATTCGTGCTGATGCTCATTAATTGAAAATCGTTGTAAATTACTCAACACATTGAGAGTGTGTTCATCCACAGTGTAAACGTGAAAAAGGTCATGTTGCATTTGGCCGACAATGCGCCCAAAAGAAGGGATGTATCGACCCAGCACGCCGTAGCGACTCATTTTTCTTAACGCTTCAGTTGCTCCATTGGGCTGTTTTAAAATCTCAATGAATGTCGCTTTATTTGCGGCGTTTTGCCTAAAATCTCGGTTAATAAGTTTTTTTACGCGCTGCAAAGTGCG
>JBDLQN010000021.1:0-12723 GCA_039800585.1 Pseudomonadota bacterium | reverse complement strand
CCTAAATGGCAACAGCATTATCAGTTGCCTCAAGGTGTCATGTTATTTGAGCTGGATTTGTCGCCATTGCAAGCTTCTTGTGTCGCGAGATACCAAGAAGTCACTAAATTCCCACCTATTCGCCGTGATATGGCGGTATTGGTGGAGGATAAAGTTTCGGTTGGCGAGCTGCTTGCTGTGATGCATCAAGCTAAAGTACCTTTTGTAACAGAAATTGCTTTGTTTGATGTTTATCGTGGCAAAGGTATTCCAGAAAACCAAAAGAGCTTGGCGTTTATGGTGATGATGCAGGATAACCAAAAATCACTCGTTGATGCAGACGCGGATAATGTGATGGCTAGCCTGTTAGATTTGATTCAAAAATCGCATGGTGCTGCATTAAGATAAAGTCGCTAGGTAATTGTTAAATAACATTAAGTATTGTTAATAGATGTTAAATGACTGTATGATGTTAAAAGTTTGTCCATAAAATATTGATGGATAATTCAAGAAGTATTTGAGAGGTTGGCAATGACACTAACAAAAGCAGATATGGCGGAACTTTTATTCGACCAAGTGGGTTTGAATAAACGCGAAGCAAAAGACATGGTTGAAGCCTTTTTTGAGGAAATCCGTGCCGCTTTAGAAGCGGGTGACACGGTCAAACTATCTGGTTTCGGTAATTTTGAATTGCGTAAAAAATCTGAGCGCCCAGGCCGCAACCCAAAAACAGGCGAAGAAATCCCAATTACTGCGCGTCGTGTAGTGACTTTTCATGCCAGCCAAAAATTAAAGAGCAAAGTAGAAGAAACTTATGGCGGAGCAAACGCTTAGTTTCGAGCTGCCTCCAATCCCCGCAAAGCGCTACTTTACGATTGGTGAAGTCAGCGATTTGTGCGGTGTAAAACCTCACGTTTTGCGTTACTGGGAACAAGAGTTCACCCAACTCAAACCGGTTAAACGTCGCGGCAATCGTCGCTATTATCAACATCACGAAGTGCTACTAATTCGTCGTATTCGCGCTTTGCTTTACGATGATGGCTTTACCATTAGTGGCGCACGCAATTTGTTAGACGCAAAAGGTCGTCTTAAATCAGAAAAGAGCAAATCCCCAGAAGATTTTGCGATGATGGATGGGGATCTTGTTGTCGCTGAACATGTTCAAACTACGGCTATTTCAGATAACGCTAGCGGTCTGCGCCAAGCGCTAAAAGAAGTTGTCGCCATCCTCAAGTCTTAATCTGCTCGATTTACGTTATAATGCACGCCTTGCTACAACAGTGGCAACGGTTCGGGGCGTAGCGCAGCCTGGTAGCGTACTTGCATGGGGTGCAAGGGGTCGAGAGTTCAAATCTCTCCGTCCCGACCAATTGGTTTTAATTTCCTTAGTATTTTTCAAAAGCGGCTTGTGACAGCGCCTTTCGTTTATTTATTCCAGTTTCCGTAATCTTTAAATTGCTCAAAGACTTCGGCCATTTCTTGGTCCGATAAAATTTTGGGCTGCCCAATATGCAAAGCTCGCCAATATTGTTCACAAAGTGTTTCAACCTCCATCGCGACACTAAGCGCTTGATCTAGTGTTTTACCTATAGCAATCATGCCGTGATTAGCTAGCAAACAGGCTTTGCGATCTTGTAATGCCCCAATCGCCGCATCAGATAAGGCTTGCGTACCAAATAGCGCGTACTCGGCACAGCGGATGTCTTTGCCGCCAGCCACAGCAATCATGTAATGAAAAGGTGGAATGTCTTGGCGTAAGCAAGAAAGGCTGGTGGCGAACATTGAATGCGTGTGGACAATCGCGTGGACTTCGGGTCTTGCCTGATAAATATCTCGATGAAAACGCCATTCAGAAGAAGGCTTGCCTGCGCTGATAGCTTGGCCTGCCATATTCACCTCCACCATGTTGGCGGCGCTTAGTTGCTCAATTGCCATGCCCGACGGCGTGACAAGAAAGCCCTTGTCTGTTCGAACGCTGGCGTTGCCTGAAGTGCCTTTGTTTAAGCCTAGCTCGGCCAGCTTTTTAAAGTTGTTGAGTAAAGATTCGCGCATGGGCATTTAAGTCGCTTTTATTTAAACAGTTGGCTAAGTTGTTGGGGGCTTGCTACGCCTCGTTCAGTAATAATCCCTGTCACCAAGCGAGCAGGGGTCACATCAAAAGCAGGGTTAATCGCTACGCTGTGGGCAGGCGTTACACGCACTGTTTGTAATTGACCTTGCGGATTCAAGCCTGTCATGTAATGAACTTCATCACCATCACGCATTTCGATTTCAATATCAGTTAGCCCATTTTTTATCGACCAATCAATCGTGGGCGAAGGTACAGCAGCATAAAACGGTATTTGGCTATCAAAAGCGGCAAGTGCTTTTAGATAGGTGCCTATCTTGTTACAAACGTCACCAGTGCTGGTGACGCGGTCTGCACCCACAATCACCATGTCCACTTGGCCATGCTGCATTAAATGACCGCCAGTATTGTCGCTAATGACAGTGTGCGGTACGCCATGTTTGCCGAGTTCCCAAGCTGTTAGGCTTGCGCCTTGGTTGCGAGGGCGGGTTTCGTCCACCCATACATGTATATTTAAACCAGCGTCATGCGCGGTATAAATGGGCGCTAAAGCCGTGCCCCAGTCCACAGTGGCTAACCAGCCAGCATTGCAATGGGTGAGGATGTTGATTGCCCCATGTGTTTTTTCTGCAGCCATGGCTTGAATAAGATGAAATCCATGCTGCCCGATGGCTTGGTTGATTGCCACGTCTTCATCGCAGATTAAGGCGGCCTCCTGCCAGGCGGCGTGATGACGTGCTTGTGTGGGGAGTGAATTGAGCTGATTAAGCATCCGTGCAACGGCCCAGCTTAAATTCACTGCGGTAGGGCGGCTTTGTATAAGCCTTGTTGCTGCATGCCGTAAAAAATCGTCACTGGGATTTTGCTGCGTAGCTAAGGCCATGCCATAAGCTGCAGCCGCCCCGATTAAAGGGGCTCCGCGCACTTGCATGGTTTTAATGGCGGTGACCATTTCATCCAAATTTTGGATTTTGCGCATTTCAAAACGATGCGGCAAAAGTGTTTGGTCAATAATTTCCACTAAAAAACCAGTCCCATTTTGGGCTAGGTCCGCGCCGGCTATAGGTTCGGTTGAAACCCGAGTAGCAGGCTGAATAGTACGGTAAGATTTTTGGTCAATTTTCAAGCGTTTTTTCTCAATTTATTTTGCAAATCTTTAAATATTTTTCTTGCATTTTTTTGGGCTTCTGAAATATCGAAATCCTATCCACAAAATCTGTGGATAAATCTGTGGATACCTGTGACTTAAAACTGTAACTTATGATTTTATATAGAATTTTCACAAACGCTTAATTTTTAATCTAATAAAATATTAATATTATTCAATGAGTTACTGTATGCCCTTGGATTATTAAGGATATTTGATAAATGTTAAAGTAAAACATTATGTCGTGTGAATAACTTAGCCATGTTGGGCAGAATTTCTAACGCATTCTTCGTAGTGATTTCAGCAACTTGCGATGCTTTTATACTCCTTAATTCGGCCAATATTTCACTTATTTTTTTAAGATGCTCAGGGCTATTTTTCTCACCATTTTTTAGCCATTCTGGCGAAATGTCAGGTGCATCCGTTTCTAAAACAATGGCCTCTATGGGGAGTGAACTTGCTAGCTCGCGAATTTTTAAAGCTCTAGGGTAAGTCATGGCACCCCCGAACCCAAGTTTAAATCCTAATTCGATAAATTGTTCGGCCTGTTGACGGCTGCCATTAAATGCATGAGCGATGCCGCCAGGGACTTTATATAGGCGCAAATACTTCAAAACATCATCAACCGCGCGGCGTACGTGCAAAATCACGGGCAAATCGAATTGTTGGGCGAGTTTGAGTTGTTCTGTGAAATAAAAGGACTGAAGCGCTTTGTTGTGGTCTTCTACAAAGTAATCCAAGCCAATCTCTCCAATGGCGACTGGGGGTAAATCGCTTTGCATTTCTTTTTCTAAAGCCGTTTTTAAGGTCACCAAGTCTTCGGGCTGCGCATTGTTGACATACATGGGGTGTATGCCTAGTGCATAAGCGCATTGAGGGTGCTTTTTAGTCAATTCAATTACATGCAAGAAATTGCTTGTTTCAACCGCGGGAATCACCATCATCTGAATGCCTTGCGCGATGGCAGACTTAATCACTGCATCCCTGTCAGCCTCAAACTCCGAGGCATCTAGGTGGCAGTGAGTATCAATTAGCATGGTATTAGCGTTGATAGATGGGTTGGGCGCGGACACGGATATCTTGCCCGATTTGTCGTGTTTCGATGATGTGCAAACTTACACGGTCTTGCATGGATTCAAGTGCAGGAATAGCCAACATGCCGCGGGCATCAGCACCCAAAATAATCGGAGCGTAATACAAGACAAATTCATCGACTAAATTAGCTGCTAATAAAGCGCCATTCAGCGTTTGGCCTGCCTCGACCATCAGCTCGTTAATGCCACGTTCAGCAAGCGCGCTTAAAAGTGACTTTAAGCAAACTTTTCCTGCAGTGCCGATTTGCAATAACTCAGCCCCAGCAGCGCTCAAAGCAGCTTTTTGTGTCTCATTGCCTTGCGTGTAGGCAATCAGCACCTTGCCATCTTTTAGAATATTGGCATCCACAGGCGTACGTAATTGGCTATCAACAATCACTTTGAGTGCTTGCCTTGTCGTGGTGATGCGCACATTCATGTTGGGGTTGTCAGCTAAGACTGTGCCAATGCCAGTCAAAATGGCGCAACTTCTGGCGCGCCAGTGCTGCACATCTAGCCTTGCTGCTTCGCCCGTAATCCATTTGCTTTCACCATTGGCGAGCGCAGTCCGCCCATCTAGGCTGGCGGCGATTTTGACGCGTACGTAAGGTTTATTCTGGGTCATGCGCGTCACAAAACCGACATTCAACTCACGCGCTTGCGCTTCCATTAAGCCATGCTCAACGATTATCCCTGCGGCAGCCAAGTTTTTAAGGCCATTGCCAGCCACTTTGGGGTTGGGGTCTTGCATCGCGGCGACAACACGAGCAACCCCTGCATCAATTAAAGCATTGGCACAGGGCGGTGTGCGGCCAAAATGGCTGCAAGGCTCTAGGGTTACATAGGCCGTGGCAGCTTTGATATTTTCTGGGGATTTTTGCTCGGCATCACGCAAAGCCATAATTTCAGCATGTGGTTCGCCCGCTTTCAGGTGAGCGCCTTGACCGATAATTTTGCCATCTTTAACGAGCACACAGCCAACACGAGGGTTGGGCGAAGTGGTATTGAGGCCTTGCCTTGCTAGCCTTAAGGCTAGGCTCATGAATTGATGATCTTGAGCGGTAAATGTCGTCATGATTTACCTGCGGGGCGCGTCCCTTAGAGGTCGCGGATGACGTTATTAAAGTCATCCACATCTTGGAAGCTACGGTAAACCGAAGCAAAACGAATATAAGCCACTTTATCCATGGCCTTGAGTTCTTGCATCACGCTTTCGCCCAAATCACGGGCATTCACTTCACGCTCACCTTGCGCCAAGATTTTTTGCACGATGTGCTCAATCGCTCGGTCTACGTATTCCGTTGGTACAGGACGTTTGTGCAAAGCGCGGGTGAAAGAACTGCGTAATTTTTCACGGCTAAATTCTTCACGATTGCCATTCTGCTTAACTACTTGCGGCAACTGCAAAGCAGCAGTTTCATAAGTGGTGAAACGTTTATCGCAAACACCACATTTGCGACGACGGCGAATAGAATCGCCTTCGTCATTGACGCGGGAGTCGATCACTTGTGTATCGTCAGCGCTGCAAAATGGGCATTTCATCTCAATTAGCCTGAAAAATTAGGCGCCGTAAACTGGGAACTTAGAAGTTAAGGCGTGAACCTTCGCTTTAGTCGCCGCAATCACAGCCTCATCCGTTGGATTGTCCAATACGTCAGCAATCAAGTTAGCTACTTGTCGTGCTTCCTCTTCTTTAAAGCCGCGAGTGGTAATGGCTGGTGAGCCGATACGGATACCAGAAGTCACAAATGGGCTTTCTGGGTCGTTAGGAATAGAGTTTTTGTTCACGGTAATGTGCGCCAAACCCAAAGCCGCATCTGCTGCTTTGCCTGTTAAGCCTTTAGGGCGTAAATCCACCAAGAATACGTGTGACTCTGTGCGACCAGAAATAATGCGCAAGCCACGTTTTGCTAATGCTTCAGCCATCGCGCTCGCATTTTTCAATACTTGAGCTTGGTAAGTTTTAAATTCTGGTTGCAAGGCTTCCAAGAAAGCCACTGCTTTACCAGCGATCACGTGCATCAGCGGGCCGCCTTGCAAGCCAGGGAATACGTAAGAGTTCAATTGCTTTTCAAATTCAGCTTTCGCCAAAATGATACCGCCGCGTGGACCACGCAAAGTTTTGTGTGTGGTTGAAGTCACAAAGTCAGCGTGTGGCACTGGGTTAGGATAAACGCCAGCAGCAATCAAGCCTGAGTAGTGGGCCATATCCACCATAAAATAAGCCCCGACTTTTTTGGCAATCGCTGCCATGCGTTCCCAGTCGAAACGTAAAGCATAAGCAGAAGCGCCGCCAATCAAGAGTTTTGGTTTGCATTCAACGGCGATGCGCTCCATCTCGTCGTAATCGATTTCTTCTTTATCGTTTAAGCCGTAAGGCACGATATTAAATAGCTTGCCTGACAAGTTAGCTGGTGAGCCGTGAGTTAAATGGCCGCCGTGACCCAAGTTCATACCCATCACGGTATCGCCTGGTTTCAAAATAGAAAAGTAAACCGCTTGGTTAGCTTGCGAACCAGAGTGCGGTTGCACGTTGGCATATTCAGCGCCAAATAGCTTTTTAATACGGTCAATGGCCAGTTGCTCCACTTGATCAACGTATTCGCAGCCGCCGTAAAAGCGTTTGCCTGGATAGCCTTCAGCGTATTTGTTAGTCAATTGAGAGCCTTGTGCTTCCATCACAGCAGGGCTGGTGTAATTTTCAGAAGCGATTAACTCAATATGCTCATCTTGGCGCACGCGCTCAAGTTCTACATATTTGGCTAAATCAGGATCGACAACGCTCAAGGTTTTTGCTCGGCTAAACATGGTTAACTTTCTATAAAGACTTAAATTGAAAAAGACTAAATTTGAAATGTCGCCATTTTAACATATCAAGGTCATTTTCACTTTCCCTCTTAAAGGGTCTTGCGCGCTATAATTCCAACCATTAACACGTATTTATCAAGGTGAAAAATCAAATGAAATGGACTGATGTACAGCAAATTGCAGAAGCCTTATACGACACGCATCCTGATATTGATCCATTAACCATCCGCTTTACCGATTTACATGCTTGGGTGATGGCTTTGGATGGCTTTTCTGATGACCCTAATAAATCAAACGAAAAAATCCTTGAAGCGATTCAACAAGCTTGGATAGATGAGGCCTAATGCAAGTCCCTAAAGAGATATTTAAGGCTTATGACATCCGCGGCATCGTCGGCAAAACGCTGACGCCAGAAATTGTCGAAGCGATTGGCCAGGCGCTGGGCTCAGAGGCCTTGGATAGAAAACAAACCACTATTTGCATTGGTTACGATGGGCGTTTGTCAGGCCCTAGCTTGGCAGAGGCTTTATCCCGGGGCATTCGTAAAACGGGCGTGAATGTCATTCAGTTGGGCTTGGTGGCAACGCCTATGGTCTATTTTGCAGCTTATGAGCTTGGCACGGCCTGCGGCGTCATGGTGACAGGTAGTCACAATCCGCCTGATTACAATGGCCTAAAAATGGTGTTGGCGGGTGAAACGCTTTCAGGCGCCACCATTCAAAGTTTGCGCGACCGAATTGAAACAGGCAATTTAAAAACAGGTGAGGGCAAACAAAGCCATCACGATATTGCGGCGGCTTATATCGCTAAAATTGCTAGTGATGTAAAACTTGTGCGCTCGATGAAAATTGCTGTGGATTGCGGTAATGGCGTGCCAGGCGCTTATGCTAAAAAGCTTTACGAAGCGCTTGGGTGCTCAGTGCAAGAGCTGTTTTGTGAAGTGGATGGGCATTTTCCTAACCACCATCCCGACCCATCTGTCCCAGAAAATTTAGATGATTTAATTGCAGCCCTTAAAAATGGTGATGCTGAAATTGGCTTGGCCTTTGATGGTGACGGTGACCGCCTAGGCGTGGTGACTAAAGACGGTAAGATTATTTATCCAGACCGCCAATTGATGCTGTTTGCGGAAGAGGTGTTACAGCGCAACCCCAAAGCCACGATTATTTATGACGTGAAATCTACCCGCAACCTTGCGCCATGGATTAAAGAGCGGAGCGGTCAGCCACTGATGTGGAAAACAGGCCATTCTTTAGTCAAAGCCAAAATCAAAGAAACTAGCGCTGACTTAGCAGGTGAAATGAGTGGCCATGTGTTTTTTAATGACTTGATTGATGGTGCTGAGCCAGCCAAAGGTCGCCGCTGGTATGGCTTTGATGATGGATTGTATTCAGGCGCACGTTTGCTGGAAATTTTAAGTCGCGTGCCTAATCCCTCTGCGACTTTAAATGCCTTGCCAGACAGCGTGAGCACGCCAGAGCAGCATATCCAAATGCAAGAAGGTGAGCCGCACGCTTTGATTGCGCAACTACAAAAAACCGCTCATTTTGAAGGCGCGAGCGAAGTAATTACGATAGATGGCTTGCGTGTGGAATATCCGGATGGCTTCGGTTTAATGCGACCATCCAACACGACGCCAGTGATCGTGTTGCGCTTTGAGGCTAACTCCCAAGAGGCGCTTCAACGTATTCAAAATACTTTCCGTGAAGTGATTTTAAAAGCTGCGCCACACGCCCAATTGCCGTTTTAGCTTTATGTGATGACCGTTGGCGTATCGCGGCCAGTTCTGGCTTTAAGCTCGGTGAGTTCAAGCGCGATTTGAATCATCTCCGCCAGCAAGGTTTGCGCATCTAAATCGTGTTTGCTGGTGTCGGGTTCAAACGCCTCTAAGTAAATACGCAGCGTGGCGCCCGCTGTGCCTGTGCCAGAGAGTCTAAACACAATGCGTGAGCCATCGGCGAATAACACGCGTAAGCCTTGTTGGGTACTTACACTGCCGTCAATGGGGTCGGTATAGCTAAAGTCATCACAGTTTTTGACCGTGTAGCTACCCAATTTTTTGCCTTTAAGTGAGCCAAATTGTTCACGCAGATGACTAATCACGCCATTGGCGGCTTCTAATGGTAAGTCTTCATAGTCATGGCGCGAATACACATTGCGCCCAAATTGCAGCCAGTGGCGCTTCACAATCTGTTCAACAGATTGGCGTTTAATCGCCAAAATATTCAGCCAAAACAGCACTGCCCATAGCCCGTCTTTTTCACGCACATGGTTAGAGCCTGTGCCAAAGCTTTCTTCACCGCATAGGGTGACCTTGTCGGCATCCATTAAATTGCCAAAAAATTTCCAGCCCGTGGGTGTTTCAAAGCAAGGGATATCCAAAGACTTTGCTACCATATCTACCGCACCGCTGGTTGGCATAGAGCGGGCCACGCCAGCAATTCCTTTGCTGTAGCCCTTGACCATCTTGGCATTTGCGGCAATCAGCGCAAGGCTGTCAGAAGGTGTGACAAAAAAGCCTTTGCCCAAAATCATATTGCGGTCGCCATCACCATCGGATGCTGCGCCAAAATCAGGGGCATTGTCGCCATAAAGAATTTCGACGAGTTCATGCGCATAAGTTAGATTGGGGTCGGGGTGGCCATTGCCAAAATCGGGGAGGGGGGTTGCGTTCATCACGCTGTCCGCTGATGCACCAAGGCGATCAATAAAAATGGCTTTAGCATAAGGGCCAGTCACGGCGTGCATGGCATCAAACTTCATTCTAAAGCCTGAAGCCAACAAGTCTTTAATCGCATTAAAGTCGAATAGCGCCGCCATCAACTCAGCATAGTCTGCCACTGCATCGATAACCTGTACCTTCATGCCTGCCAAATCGGTTTCGCCAATCGCATCAAGCGCTACATCGGGAGCCTCGATGATTTTGTAGCTTTGGATTGTTTTAGACTGCTCAAAAATCGCTTCAGTGATTTTTTCAGGGGCAGGGCCGCCATTTTCGGTGTTGTATTTAATCCCAAAGTCACCATCAGGGCCGCCAGGGTTGTGACTGGCAGAAAGGATAATCCCACCGAAGGTTTTGTATTTTCGAATTAGGCAAGAAGCCGCAGGGGTGGAAAGAATGCCGCCTTGCCCGACCAACACACGACCAAAGCCATTAGCTGCCGCCATCTTGAGGATGATTTGAATCGCCTCGCGATTATAAAAACGACCATCACCGCCCAGCGTCAGTGTTGCGCCTTTAGAGGGTGAGATGCTGTCAAAAATACTCTGCACAAAGTTTTCAAGATAATGCGGCTGTTGAAAGGTTGTCACCTTTTTACGCAGACCAGAAGTGCCTGGTTTTTGGTCAGAAAATGCTTGTGTGGAGATAGTTTGAATATTCATGCCAGTGATGTCCTAGCGTTTTTTATATAGGGTAAAGAGTTTAGTGCTTATCATACATGACAGCACGGTTTGCGGCACAGTTAAGAAGAATCATAGGAGATAAAAAGCGCGCGGTTTAGCTGAGTTTGTTTGATTGGCGCGCCTATAAGGCGACGGTATATTCCAGCATTGCAGTTATCGTCCTTTTTGACACCAGCCTTTTTCATATGTAAATTCACTTTGGTTTTGAATAAAAGGTAAAACAATGCCAGATCAGCTAAATGAACTAGAGATTATTGTGCGCGTATTCTTTGCGTTAATCGCAGGTTTAATTATTGGTTTTGATAGTTGGCGCCACCAGAGGAATGCGGGTATTCGCACTTATTGTGTAGTGGTGGTCACGGCGACCATGACGATGATGTTGATGTTGATGAATAGTGTTTCCCCCAACCACCCTGACGCTTTTAGCCGTGTATTGGCGGGCATGATTACAGGGTTAGGGTTTTTTGGTGGTGGCATCATTATGCGTGAGACGGATACGCATCGATTGTATGGATTAACCACAGCAGCCACTATTTGGGCTTGCGGCTTGATTGGCGCCTGTATCGGTTCAGGACATTACTTTATCAGCGTCATGGGTTTGCTTGGCATGATCTTGGCGCTGTACGTTAACTTTGATGGCTTTATGAGAAAGACATTGAAGATTAAGAGCAAAGAAGATTTGTAGGAGTCTGACCGTCAAAACTTTTGACGCATTAATGACTAATCTGCAAGCGGCTTTTAACTAAAAATAATCTAACTTATTGAAAATAAAGCTTGCTATATACAAACGAGTAGTCCATAGTGCTAACACGGTGAATTACAAGCCATCAAGTTTTTGTCAGTTTTAGCTTCTTATCTTAAGTTTCTTCTGTCTTTCATTCCTGTTCTTGTTTCTCGCCTAACTTCGGGCAATTGCCTTATTTTTTATTTTTACAAAGGAATTAACATGGCTACAGGCAGTGTAAAGTGGTTTAACGACGCTAAAGGTTTTGGTTTTATTACCCCAGATAACGGTGGTGCTGATTTGTTCGCACATTTCTCAGCAATCGTTTCAGATGGCGGCTATAAAAGCCTAAAAGAAGGCCAACGCGTATCGTTTGATGTAACTGCTGGCGCTAAAGGCGAACAAGCATCAAACATTAAACCTGAATAATTAATATTCATAGGCGGTATTAAATTCGCCTGGTTTGAAGCCCAGTCATGCTGGGCTTTTTTATTTTCTTAAAGAAAGAATGCAATGGCGAAAGAAGAATTATTAGAGATGGAAGGCATGGTCGATGAAGTCCTCCCAGACTCACGATTCAAAGTGACGCTTGAAAACGGGCATAAGCTAATTGCTTATACTGGCGGAAAGATGCGTAAGAATCATATTCGTATCTTGGCAGGAGACAAGGTTACGCTGGAGCTCTCACCCTATGATTTATCTAAGGGGCGTATCATGTTTAGACATCTTGAAAAACGCCAGCCTTTTGTTAGTAAGCCAGCTAAACGTTATTAATCTTGGATTAGATGATGCTTATTGATGCGCTATTCGATTACGTTAAGAAGCATGGGCCAACCATAGATCGCGACCTTGCCAAACAGCTCGGATTAAGTCTTGAGGAAATCAGGGCGCTCATTTATCAATTACAAGCGGATAACAAGCTTTATACCTGCGACATTATTAATTTTGAAGAAGGGGTAGAGATCAAAGGTTTGTTGTGTCGCGTATCTTGCTTTACGCCTAAAGCTTCGCCTGGCAGAAAGCCAGGGGTAAAAACAAAATAGATTACGCCACACCTCAAACTTAGAGGTGTGAAGTTGACACGCCCTTGTAATAAAAAGATAATTGCGCCCGTCTTCAATGACGCTTTCAAAGGGAGATTAGCTCAGTTGGTAGAGCAGCGGACTCTTAATCCGTTTGTCGCGAGTTCGACCCTCGCATCTCCCACCATTACTTATTAAATAAAAAGCCCACCTAAGACGTGGGTTTTTTTGCGTGTGAATAATTCGCTTCAGCGAATATATTCCAAGGACGCAACCCCTTTCGTGGATGAGTTGGCGAAGACCATTGCAGTTGTGCGCTTAAAGTAATATCTTTAGCCAATACGCAAGTTATCTTCAGAATTGGAATATCCCGTGGCTTTAAATAAATCAAATTTGTCCGAACCTAACAATGGGAATCGTCTGTCACTTAAGCGGGTAGCGATTGATACCTATCGCGAAAACGTGGCTTATTTGCACCGTGATTGTGAGGCGTATCG
>JBDLQN010000020.1:0-23549 GCA_039800585.1 Pseudomonadota bacterium | reverse complement strand
CAACCAGATAAAACCAGTCACGATTAGCACCAACACCATAAACAATGCAAACATCATAAGGGCAGCCCTTTTCTACTTATCTTCAACACGTAAAATCGCTAAGAAAGCCTCTTGTGGAATCTCCACATTACCCACCTGCTTCATGCGTTTTTTACCTTCTTTTTGTTTTTCCAACAACTTTCTCTTACGCGTAATATCGCCGCCATAACATTTCGCCAATACGTTTTTACGCATTGCTTTAACAGTTTCACGCGCAATAATATTCGCACCTATCGCCGCTTGAATCGCCACATCAAACATTTGACGTGGAATCAACTCTCGCATCTTAGCGGCCAGTTCACGGCCACGGTAAGCGCTATTTGAGCGGTGAACAATCAAAGATAAAGCATCTACGCGGTCGCCATTGACCATGATATCGAGCTTGACCAAGTCCGCTGCACGAAACTCCAAAAACTCGTAATCCATAGACGCATAACCACGCGAAACCGATTTCAATTTATCAAAGAAATCGAGCACCACTTCATTCAAAGGCATTTCGTAACTGAGCATCACTTGTCGGCCCATGTATTGCATATTCTTTTGCACACCCCGTTTAGTGGTACACAAGGTCATCACAGGTCCTACGTACTCTTGTGGCATTAACAAATTCACCACAATAATCGGTTCACGAACCTCTTCGATACGCGATGGCTCAGGCAAACGAGATGGGTTTTCGATTTGAACAACTTCGCCTGATTTAAGCAACAGCTCATAAATAACCGTAGGCGCGGTGGTAATCAAATCCATGTCGTATTCGCGCTCTAGGCGCTCTTGCACAATTTCCATGTGCAACAAACCCAAGAATCCGCAACGGAAACCAAAGCCTAAAGCGGTTGAGTTTTCTGGCTCAAACTGCAAAGAAGCGTCATTTAAACGCAGCTTCTCTAGCGCGCTACGTAGCGCTTCAAACTGATTAGATTCAACAGGATATAAACCAGCAAAGACTTGTGGCTTCACTTCTTTAAAGCCTGGCAATGGCTGGCTAGCTGGCTTATCTGCCAAAGTCACTGTATCGCCCACTTTTGCACTGGTCAGTTCTTTAATACCCGCGATAATAAAGCCTACTTCACCTGCCGAAAGCGATGGCTTTTGGACTGATTTAGGGGTAAACACACCCACTTCCTCACACAGATGCACAGCCCCTGTTGCCATCAAACGAATTTTATCTTTGGGTTTAAGCTCACCATCAACCACGCGGACTAGCATCACCACACCCACATAATTATCGAACCAAGAGTCGATAATGAGGGCTTTGAGTGGCCCAGCCAAATCACCTTTAGGAGGTGGCACTTTATTCACAACGGCTTCTAGCACGTCACGCACACCTTCGCCTGTTTTGGCCGAACAACGCACAGCTTCTTGCGCATCAACACCAATCACATCTTCGATTTCTTTAATCACACGGTCTGGATCGGCGGATGGCAAATCGATTTTGTTTAACACAGGGAACACTTCAACACCCAAATCAATTGCGGTGTAGCAGTTAGCCACACTTTGCGCTTCTACGCCCTGACTCGCATCCACCACCAGCAAAGCGCCTTCGCAAGCAGAAAGTGAGCGACTCACCTCATAAGAAAAGTCAACGTGACCTGGGGTATCAATTAAGTTCAGATAGTAAACTTGGCCATCCAAGGCGGTATAGCGTAAGGCCGCTGTTTGCGCCTTAATTGTAATTCCGCGCTCACGTTCCAAATCCATGGAGTCCAGCACTTGCGCTTCCATTTCACGATCTGACAGGCCGCCACATAGCTGAATAATGCGGTCTGCCAAGGTCGATTTGCCATGGTCAATATGGGCGATAATGGAAAAATTGCGGATGTTATTCATAGCGTTTCTAGTGATGGATACTAACAACAAGGGCGCCTAAGCGCCCTTGCAACATTTACTTGAGCTGAATTTTACCGCAATTCAGCATGCGACACCATGCAAACCCCTTTATTTGGCATCGCTCACCTTAATTGGCACATAAAGTGTGTTGTCGCCTCGCTGAATCAAAACGGCTACCGTTTTTCCGCTAGCAATCGCTGCCAACTGTTTATTAAATTGGTCTAGACTTTGGACTTCGGTATTGTTTAAACCCAACACCACGTCACCACGGCGGATGCCAGCTTGTGCCGCAAGACCTTGCACATCCACCACCATCAAACCGCCTTTGCCATTTAATTTCTTCTTCTGCTGTGGCGTTAAATCACGCAATAACAAGCCAATACGATTAATCTCTGGCTTATTGAGACCTTTATTTGGGTTTGCCGCCTCTTCTTTATCGGCAGGTGCTTCACCCACTGTGACAGAAAGTGTCTTGCTTGCACCTTTGCGCAGCACTTCTGCAGACACGGTTTTACCTGGCTTAACAGCGGCCACCGCACGCGGCAAATCAGATGAGGCAGCAATCGCTTTACCGTCAAATTTTAAAATAACGTCGCCTGCCTCCAAGCCGCTTTTATCGGCAGGACCCCCTTTTTCTACACCAGCAATTAAAGCGCCATTGGTATTTTTCATCCCAAATGACTCGGCTAATTCTTTGCTGATTTCCTGAATAGAAATTCCCAACCAACCGCGAGCAATTTTGCCACCGGCTTTTAATTGATTGGAAATATCAATCGCTACATCAATTGGAATAGAAAATGACAAGCCCATAGAGCCGCCACTACGACTATAAATTTGTGAGTTAATCCCCACCACCTCACCTTTTAGATTAAATAAAGGCCCGCCGGAGTTGCCTGGATTTATCGCTACGTCTGTTTGAATAAATGGGACAAAGTTTTCTTGTGGCAATGCACGGCCTTTGGCACTAACAATACCTGCTGTCATGGTGTTCTCTAGGCCAAACGGCGAACCAATCGCCGCCACCCATTCACCCACTTTGAGCTGGCTTGGGTCACCAATAGAGACTTTAGGTAAACCGCTCGCATCAATTTTCAACAAAGCCACATCAGTACGACGGTCTGCCCCAATAATTTTGGCTTTAAATTCACGTTTGTCAGACAGCTTCACTATCACTTCATCAGCACTATTAACGACGTGTGCATTGGTCAAAATATAGCCGTCAGCGCTAATAATAAAACCTGAACCTAAAGACTGCGATTTAAACTCTTGCGGTGGCATTTGTCCTCTTGGAATACCAGGCATAGGCAAACCAAAGCGACGGAACAATTCACCAAAAGCTTCATCATCTGGCATGCCAGGAAATGGGCTCTCGTTTTGTTGCATCACCTGTGTCACGCTGATATTAACTACTGTCGCCCCTTGCTTCTCTGCAAGCTCGGTAAAATCAGGCAGTTCTTTACTGTATGCGCTTGTCACAAGCGTCAAAAACAATGCAGAAATAGTGAGTATCTTTTTAATCATTTTTTCACCTTTGAATGACATTTCATCTGAACCATTTTTTGATCAACAATTTCCAAAATAACAGGTTGATAGCCTAGACTAACACGACCCGCTTGATTGTGGCCCTTGAGCCACAAATAGCCCACAAACAATCCAAACAGGGCGCCTAGAAACGCATTTCTATCAGCATGCACACTGCCTGCATAAGCTAGGTTAGCAAAAGCGGCACCTAAAATCAGGGTGGCCAATGGCACGCCGTAGACAATAATCGCGCTCAATAACAAAGCGTTTTCCTGGATACCTACAACAACGATATCATCGACTTTAGCATTGACTGTATTGTTTACTTTAAAGATATTGGCGCGATGCCCAAACAGACGTCCCCAAATGGAAATGCCGCAACCGCGTGTTTGGCCACACAATCCGCATGGCTTATTACGAAGAATTTCTAGACTAGCGACGCCTTGATTGACGCCCACAACAACTGCTTGTTCTTGAATCATAAATAAAACTTTAACAACACCTTAAAACAGAGATCTTACTTGGCTTTAACTTTAAAATTAATAGCATTTGCGAACTGCATCACTGTGGTTTCTGGCACTTCACCCACCACCATCACCTGATGCCCCTCATTAATTAATGCATAAATATTAGTCGCCCCAACAACCGTATGCCCTACTCTGGGACGTATACCCTTGGCCAAAGGCTCAATAAACAAAGAAATGGAAGACAAGCCATCAGAGAAAATGAGCTGTGTGACTGGCGCCGACTTACCCTGCACCGTTTGTTTTACCTGATCAATTTTACGATAGCCTTGTGGCAATTCTGTGACAGCAAAATCCACATCAGCCGCATCAACTTTTGCTGGCGCAGCACTGTCATTGCCCATCACATAAGCTTTGCTATGGTCTACTTTAGGTCTAAACCAATCCATATTTTGGTCTTCCATCCAAGCTAATTGGCTAAATGCAATTTGCTCGAGCGGAGTACCTTGATCGTTAAGCATCGCTACTTTTAGCAACAGCCCATATTCTTTATCTGCCCAAAATCTAAAACCGTAACGCATGTGATCTTTGGGCAACAAGGTCACCACTTGGGCGTCACGACCACCTACACGTTCTTGAGGGCCCAATTGGGATTGATAGCAATTTTTGAGCACATCTAAATTGCTTGGCAAAAGTGCGGGAAACATATTTTGCCCACGCTTTTTCTCTATCATCACTTTTTCATTTTTAGGGCTGTAGATAGAAGCATCACTGCCTTGCGCTAAGACTTCACGTGGCGAGCCATCTAACACCATCATGCGAGCGTATTCCCCTTGCCCATAGTTCATATGGGTTAATTGCACAGATTTGCTTGCACCGCCAGATTGATAAAGAAAGACCCCTTTGTAGCTCAATTCGTGAGCTGCCTGAGCGGCTTTTTGTAAGACTATCCAAGCATCATCTTGGCTAGCGTAAACACGCCCTATACTCAGGGATAGGCTTAACAGCACCAAGCAGTTAACAAAACGACTCAACAACAACATTACTCACCCTGAGTGTAAGAAGCTGGCTGGATAAAATAAGCCGAATTAGTAGGAGACATAGATTGATGTGCTAACAAATATTCTGATGGCACATTTTGAGCAATCTCAACCGGCGCTAAACCATCTTCAACCTGCTGATGAAGCACCATCCAGCCCACGAAAAATATGCCCGCAGCGGAGGCTGCAACAGACCACAATACTGGGCGCTTGCTCAGTGATGGAGCCTTTGGCGCCAAAACCACTGGCTGTTTTGCTATTTCTTTCATGATATGGCTGGTTAAATCGGAACGCATGACTGGGTCATCCCGCAACACATCTCCAATGAGATGATAGGTGGACCAAGCCTCAGCAGCTTCACCTTTGGCTTTCATGGCCTTTAACAGGTATTCAGCATCCTCAACGGCCAGATCGCCATCCATTAAAGCTGAGATTTTTTCTTTCATTTACTTCTCCTAAAACAACGCACAAACACAGAAAAAACGTGTTGGCAGCGTATCTTGCTTAAATTCTCTACCAGCGCTTATCTTCTGGTGTATCTAACAAAGGTCTTAACTTTTCAGCAATCGTCTCGCGCGCTCTAAAAATTCTTGAACGCACCGTGCCAATTGGGCAATTCATTAAAGTGGCAATTTCCTCATAGCTCAGACCTTCAAGCTCACGCAGAGTAATGGCTGTGCGCAAATCATCAGGCAGAGCCATCATGGTGTCATTCACTGTCTTTGCGATTTCCTTGGTCATCAATTCAGACTCTGGTGTTTCCAAAGTGCGCAAATCCTCAGCATCGTCAAAATTTTCTGCATCCTCAATTTCGATGTCGCGACTGACCTGAGGACGGCGACCCATGGACACCAAATAATTCTTAGCGGTATTAATACCAATTCGATAAAGCCAAGTGTAAAAAGCGCTATCCCCTCTAAAATTAGGTAATGCGCGATAGGCTTTGATAAAGGACTCTTGTACTACGTCCTCTACCTCTGCTTGATCACGCACCATTCTTGATAGCAAACGCCCTAATTTGCGTTGATATTTTTCCACCAACATACCAAAAGCTTGCTGGTCGCCGCGTTGCGCACGCTCAACTAAAGCTTGGTCAATTTCACGGTTGCCCGGAACTTGGCCTTGGCCAGCACTATTGTTGGTATTACCACCGCTCATGGCGATGCTCCCTACTTCTTTATTGTTTATGCTAGAAGTATACCCTGTGGCCGAGGTATCCACGAAACCACAGCGCGATATTTCTGCTATATTCTTGACGTCCATCATCAATCCACCCTCGAGCTTTTTCAATGATTGTTTTATGTTCTAGCTATGTGTCAAAGACAGCGCTAAACTCACCAAAGTTCCGTTTAACTCAAAGTCTAATTTAATAGGTTTGTATGCAGCAGTTTGATGTACTCATTATCGGTAGCGGTTTAGCAGGTCTCACCGTTGCACTTAAAATTGCCGCCGAGAAAAAAGTTTGCCTCGTCAGCAAGCGCAAAATAAACGACACTTCAAGCAGCTGGGCTCAGGGCGGCATCGCAGCCGTACTTAGAGACGATGACTCAATAGAAGCGCATATCCAAGATACTTTAAACGCTGGCGCAGGCCTTTGTGATCAAGAAATCACGCGTGAAGTTGCTAGCCATGCTAAAGAAACCGTGGAGTGGCTGATTGCCCAAGGGGTTCCCTTTACTCGAGAGCAAGATGACAGCGGCTACCACCTGACTCGCGAGGGCGGCCATAGCCACCGCAGAATTATTCATGCCGCAGATGCGACCGGGCATGCCGTACAAGTCACTTTGGCTGACCAAGTACTTAATCATCCTAATATCACGGTATTAGAAGATCATATTGCCGTTGATTTAATCACTTCAAGAAAACTGGGCATTGATAATGAGGAAACTCCTTCATGCCTAGGAGCTTATGTATTAAATAATAAAACGGGCAAAGTAGTAACGATTGGCGCCCAGAACACGGTGTTAGCCACGGGTGGCGCGGGCAAAGTTTATCTATATACGACCAATCCAGACGTTAGCACTGGCGACGGCATTGCAATGGCTTGGCGTGTGGGTTGCCGTGTAGCCAATATGGAGTTTATTCAATTCCACCCAACTTGTTTATTTCATCCTAAAGCCAAATCATTTTTAATCACCGAAGCGGTGCGTGGTGAAGGTGGCATTTTAAAATTGCCCGATGGCTCAAGATTTATGCAGCAACATGATGAACGGGCTGAACTAGCGCCTAGAGACGTTGTGGCAAGGGCCATGGACTTCGAGATGAAAAAGCGAGGCTTGGATTGTGTGTACTTAGATATCTCACACAAACCCGCAGACTTTGTTATTTCTCACTTCCCTACGATTTATCGTCGCTGTATGGAGCTGGGTATCGACATTACCAAAGAGCCTATTCCTGTGGTCCCAGCCGCCCATTACAGCTGCGGCGGTGTGATGACGGATCATAATGGCCAGACTGACCTTAACAATTTGTACGCGATTGGTGAAACAGCTTGCACAGGCTTGCATGGCGCCAATCGCTTGGCGAGCAACTCGCTTTTGGAATGTATGGTGTTCGGACAGGCTGCCGCAAAAGCCATTCTAGCTCAGGAAAACAAGCCTATTGTTCAACTTCCCTATTGGGATGAAAGTCGGGTCACCGACGCCGACGAAGAAGTCATTATTACGCACAATTGGAATGAGCTCAGACGCACTATGTGGAATTATGTGGGGATTGTGCGAACCAATAAACGCTTAACTCGCGCCATGCACCGCATTCAGATGTTGCGCAACGAGGTTGATGAGTTTTATAGCAACTTCCGTATTAGCAACAATTTAATTGAATTGAGAAATTTGTTGCAAGTGGCCGAGCTGATTGTGAGAAGCGCTATGGAACGGCACGAAAGCCGCGGCCTGCATTACAGCAAAGACTATCCAAACCTAGCAGACATCGCCGTGCCTACCGTGTTAGAACCCTCCAACTACTATAGTCTTTTAGATAGTGACCACCACTAATTAGTCTTGGCTTGAATACGCGCTGAATACGCGACCACATCCAAAGGATGCCCGCTACGCTGTGCCTGCCATATGGTTTCGGCAAGACAATCCATTAAATCGTGCTGAGCATCAGATTCATTGCCATGCTTGATTTTGAGTTTTTGGTAAGCATCGGCAATGCCTATCGGCTGGTTAATCGACACCTGTTCCAAAATCGACATATGTAAACTCATATGCAAAAACGGATTAGTCTCCCCCATTTCAGGGAAATAAGCCTGCTCCATATATTTCTCAGGGGAGTTAAGCACAACATGATACTCAGGGTGCATCTGAATCACTTGTAAGGCTATGCCTTCCAAATCGGTCAGTGCTTGCTGCTGCTGGAATTTTGCCCAAGTATCAAAAAAGAATAAGCGAACTTGATCGCGACTAGGATTAAATAAGGCCATCAATATAGCTTCAAATTAGTTAGGCAAGCTTGCCCTTGAATTCACATAAATCTCGAATCACACATTCACCACATTTAGGCTGACGTGCAGTACAAACATAGCGTCCATGCAAAATCAGCAAATGGTGTGCATCTTGGATAAATTCTTTTGGTACTGCTTTCATTAACTTCAACTCAACGGCTAAAGGTGTTTTGCCGGGCGCCAAGCCAAGTCGATTACCCAATCTAAAAATATGCGTATCTACCGCAATCGTCGGCTGCCCAAAAGCAGTATTTAAAATAACATTGGCGGTTTTACGCCCAACCCCAGGCAGGCTTTCCAAGGCCTCTCGCGTGTTAGGCACCTCACTGTTGAAACGCTCAACCAATATCTTACAAGTCGCCATCACATTTTTGGCTTTGCTACGAAACAAGCCTATGGTTTTGATGTAATGCTCTAACCCTTCGATGCCCAAAGCCAAAATAGCAGAAGGTGTATTGGCGACAGGAAATAATTTAGCCGTGGCAATATTTACGCCTTTGTCGGTGGCTTGCGCTGACAAAATAACCGCAACTAGCAGCTCAAAAACACTGTTGTGATTAAGCTCTGTGGTTGGTTCGGGAATAGCTATCGCGAGACGGCGAAAAAGCTCGTATCGTTTTTCCACATTCATGGCGACGCTTTATAAGATTAATGAGTCGCCAAAACCGCGGCTGGCTCAGCCTGCGCACGGGCTAATTTGCGTTGCTCTAACCAGTTACGTATCGCAATCAAAGAGCCCAAACCAATAAATGCACCTGGCGGCAAAATCGCTAATAGAAAGCCGTGATAATCTGGCACTACCGTCAAAATCATCGCTTTAGCCGAAGGCCCAAACACCAAATCAATGCCTGAAAACAAGGTGCCTTTACCAACGATTTCACGAATACCGCCCAGTGTCGCCAACACTAGAGACAAGCCGAAGCCCATCATAAAGCCATCTAAAGCGGAAGGCGTAGTGGGGTTTTTAGCTGCAAAAGCTTCCACACGGGCCAAGACAATACAGTTGGTCACAATCAAGGGAATAAAAATACCCAATACCGCATGCAAACTTTGTAAGTAAGCATGCATTGCTAAATCAATGACGGTCACTAATGCCGCGATAATCAAAATAAAGACTGGGATGCGAATTTCGGTTGGCACCAATTTACGGATGGGCGCTACGCTAGCGTTGCTAGCAGCCATGACCACAGCCGTCATCAAGCCCAAGCTAAAGCCATTCACCAGACTCACTGTCATAGCCAGCGTTGGGCACAAACCCAACAGTTGCACAACACCTGGATTTTGTTTCCAGAGGCCATTTTCAATAATCTCGCTGTAGCGAATTTTTGGTGCTTCTTTTGCAGCTTCAAGCGCTGCTAATTCATTTTCTTCACTCATCATTTTTCCTTAACGCTCATCGCCAGTGTTTGGCCTGATGGCGTTTCAAAAATAGCCTGCTGATGGTCTGCATAAAACTTAAGCGCCTTATGCACAGCTTTAATCACAGCACGAGGCGTGATAGTTGCACCTGTGACAAAATCAAACTGACCACCATCTTTTTTTACATGCCAGCCTTCATCATTGGTTTTTTCAAGCGACTGTGCATCAAAGTTTTTAATCCAGTCGCTATGTGCGATATCAATATAATCGCCCAAACCTGGTGTCTCTCTATGATCCAAAACGCGCGCACCCAATACCTCACCACTGGCTTTAAGGGCGACCAGTAATTTAATATCGCCGCTATAACCATCTGGCGCGGTGACTTCCATAATCACAGCTGAAGCTTTATCTGTTAGACGTGCCCGATAAATCAGGGTTTCATCACGATTAGCCAATTCGCCGCCCGCTGGCTGTTTGACGGCATCTTGCAACAAATCATTGTCATGCAAATTCGTAGGTAAAATTTGCGCAAACAAATTCATACGCACTACCGCCTCAGCTTGGACAATAGGCGCTTTTGTTACGTAATAAACGATTGCCAATGCCAAAGTCCCCACAATGGCGAAGGCCACCATCACCCAAGTCGTCTTTGCGGTATGTTTGACGATGTTTTCGCTCATTTTAACGACCACCTTTGTGACCAAACACGCGTGGCTGAGTCCAAGCGTCAATTAAAGGCACACACATATTCATCAATATCACAGAGAACGCCACACCATCAGGATATCCGCCATATACGCGAATCAGATAGGTTAATAGCGCAACACCTGCCGCAAAGGCTAATTTACCCTTAGGGGTAGTCGGGCCGCTGACTGGATCCGTAATAATGAAGAATGCACCCAACATCGAAGCACCCGTAAACAGATGGAAAGCCGGGTTAGCAAAATGGCTGGCATCTGCCAAATAAAAGACGCCAGACATCCCTGCCAACACAAGCAAGAAAGCCGTCGGCAAGTGCCATGAAATAATACGTTGTTGCAACAAGTACAAGCCACCTAACAAATAAGCACCCACCACAATTTCCGTGCCTTTAGCGCCCAAATAACCAAACTGCTCGGCTGCCATCACATCTTGCACTTCGTGATGTAAGGTCAGCTGTGTCTTCAAATAATCTAAAGGTGTTGCCATACTCACGGCATCTATTTGCACACCAGTTGGCAGCAGAGCGCCAAAAATGTACTGGGCTTGCTGGGTGAAGCTTAATTTTGCATGGGCTAAGTCAAGTGGCGCTGGCCAATGTGTCATCAATACAGGAAATGAAATAAGCAATACAGCGTAACCTACCATTGCTGGATTAAAGGGGTTGTAACCCAAGCCACCATAAAGTTGTTTAGCGATAATAATCGCAAAAGCCGTACCCACCACCACTAGCCACCAAGGCGCCAAAGGCGGCAATGACAAAGCCAGTAACCAAGCGGTGAGTAGCGCGCTACCATCCAACAAGAATGGCTTAATCGGTCGATTACGCAATTTCAAAATCAGCGCTTCCGCAGCAAGTGCCGTTACTGAAGCCAACGCCAAGGTAATTAAAATGCCACCGCCAAATATCCACACATAAGCGAGAATTGCTGGCACAAGGGCCAGTAACACTTTTAGCATAATCACGCCAACGCTAGGCGCATTACTTACATAAGGCGATCGATTCATTTCTCATCCTGATTAGTCATATCAGTCACGGATTGTTTAGCACTTTCACGTCTTGCATCAATTTCGGCAATTTCGGCTTTTACCGCCGGTGTTACATTTTCTGTATTTTGCGGTGCAGCCGCTGCCTTTTGCGCTTTTGCGCGTTCTATCGCCGCGGCAATCGCCGCTTTCTTAGCTTCAGCGGCAGCATCATCTGTTACCGCCGCCTTGGGTTGCTCAGTTGCAGCACCAAGTGCTTTTTGTGCGTGTTTTTGGGCACGCTCTTGTTTCTCACGATCGATACGCATCAAACGGAACTCATTACGTTCACGCGCTAAATCTGCCGCTTCTTTTGCTCTGTCCTGCGCAATGATTTCACTCTTGGCATAACGGTAATATTGCACCAGCGGGATATTGCTTGGACAAGCATAGCTACAGCAACCACATTCAATACAATCGAATAAATTGTAATCACGCGCTTTTTCTAAATTGCTTGATTTTGCAAACCAGTAAAGCTCTTGTGGTTGCAAGTTAACAGGGCAAACGTCAGCACAACGCGCACAGCGAATGCAAGGCATCGCGGGCGGTGCTGGCGGAAATAAATTGGGGGTGCTGGCAATAATGCAGTTAGCTGCCTTAGTCACGGGCACGTCCGCAGACGGCAAACTAAAACCCATCATAGGACCACCCATAATGTAATCATTAGTCCCTGCTAATGCGCCACCAGCAGCTTTCACCAAATCGGTAACAGGTGTACCAAATAACACATCGTAATTGGCTGGCTGCGCCACATTACCTGTAATCGTCACTACACGAGACACTGCAGGCTCACCAAAGTCAAAATAACGGTGCACAGCAAGTAAAGTAGCCACGTTAAAACACTGCACACCTACATCAGTGGAGCGCTTGTCACTCGGCACTTCAATCCCCGTAAGCAACTTAATCAACTGGCGCGCATCCCCGCTGGGGTATTGCGTTGGCACCACAAGCACTTCAAGTCTTACTTTTTGTGCGAGTGGACTTCTTGCACATGCTTGACGCATAGACTCAGCCGCCTCTGGCTTATTGTCTTCCACCCCTATCAGACACTCTTCCGCACCCAATAAATACTGGGCAATTTCAATGCCGTTTAGAATTTCATCAGCACGTTCACGCATCAACATATCATCACATGTGATGTAGGGCTCACATTCAGCCGCATTGATAACTAAGGTTTTGACCTGGGACTTGCCTGCGCGCAATTTCACTTGCGTTGGGAAAGCCGCACCACCCAAGCCAACAATACCTGAATTTCGCAAACTCGCTAACAAACTGGCTTGATCTTGATTACGCCAATCCACTTTTGTGCGCGACATCCATTCATCTTTGCCATCCGCATCAATCACGATGCAATGATCCGGCAAGCCTGATGGATGCGGAATCAAGGCCTCTTGAATAGCGCTAACAACGCCTGAAGTTGGCGCATGAATGGCCGCAGAAATATTGCCTTCTGCTTCTGCAAGCAACTGACCTTTTAAAACACGATCACCCACCGTCACCAACACTTTAGGCAAATGACCGACATGCTGACGCAAAGGTAGCACTAAGCGTTTTGGCAAGGGCAGTTGCGCGATTGGTCGCTGTGTTGACTCTTGCTTGTGCTCATCTGGATGAACACCACCATCAACTGTGGCTGGGTAATTTAGACCCACGCCCACGCTTTGTTTTATAAAATTAATTAAGGCATTCATGTTTAATGTCTCATGCCAGTTTGCACAGCGCTGACATGGTCAACTTGTTTAATCTGAAATACTGGGTAGCGCCATTTCCAATTATCAGGCGACTCACCAATCGGCTCCATAGTGATGCAATCAACTGGGCATGGCGCCAAGCAAAGCTCGCAACCCGTACATTCCGAGGCAATGACGGTATGCATATGTTTGGCAGCACCAAGAATGGCATCAACAGGGCAAGCTTGAATACAAAGCGTACAACCGATACAAGTGTTTTCATCAATCACCGCAACAGACTTAGGTTTAGGCAACCCATGCTCTGCATTGAGTGGTTTGTATTCAACCCCCATTAAATCGGCTAGCGCCCTAGCGCCAGCATCGCCGCCTGGGGGACATTGATTAATGTCTGCTTCACCTGCTGCAATTGCGGTGGCATAAGGCTTGCAGCCTGGGTAGCCACATTGACCACACTGCGTTTGAGGCAAAATAGCGTCAATACGCGCAACCAATGGATCACCCTCGACCTTAAACTTTAAGGCCGAATATCCAAGCAAGGCGCCTAGTATGACAGCCAACCCTATCATGACATAAACAGCAGCCAGCATTAGCGCACCAATCCAGCAAAGCCCATAAAGGCAAGACTCATTAATCCACCGGTCACCATGGCAATCGCTGCCCCTTGGAACACTGGCGGCACGTCAGCCGCTTCAAGGCGCTCACGCATAGAAGCAAAAAGAATGAGCACCAAAGAAAACCCCACGGCCCCACCAAAACCAAAAACGATAGACTCAAAGAAATTGTGTTTATGCTGGACGTTAAGCAGAGGAATTCCTAAAACTGCGCAATTGGTCGTAATTAAAGGCAGATAAATGCCCAGTACCTGATAAAGCACTGGCGAGTTTTTTTCCATCCACATTTCGGTAAATTGCACGACACCCGCAATTACTACGATAAAAGACAGCGTACGCAAATAGAATAAGTCTGTGCCCAGCAGATATTCGCTAATAAAATAGCTAGTGCCCGAGCCTATTGTGAGTACAAATGCAGTTGCCAAGCCCATCGCCACAGAGGCTTCAAGCTTTTTCGAAACCCCCATAAACGGGCATAAACCCAGAATTTTGACCAACACAATGTTATTCACCAGGGCGGCGCCAATAAATAACAGAATATAGTTTTGTTCCATAATGTCTCAGCTTATCGAAAATAAATCGCTGGAAAGAGCCGAATTATATCGCGTTTAGCCGCATTTTTGCGGGCAGTTACATAACGATTTGTTATATACATATAAGAACAAATGATGAAGATATTGGCGCAATCAATAAAAAGCATATTCTTGTCAGGCCAGTTTCAGTTAAAATGAGGCGATTTAATTAATTTCGGATTTTTATCATGCTGCAAGGCAGTTTTGTCGCTATCGTCACACCAATGCATGCGGACGGTAGCCTTGATATCCAGGCACTACATCGACTGATTGATTTCCACATCAACGAAGGCACAGACGGCATCGTGATTGTTGGCACAACTGGCGAATCGCCTACTGTCGATTATGAGGAGCACAGAGCCTTAATCAAAACGACCGTTGATTATGTTGCAGGCCGCATTAAAGTAATTGCTGGCACAGGCGCAAACTCAACCAAAGAGGCGATTGAACTCACTCAAGCGGCTAAAGATTTGGGAGCAGACGCCTGCTTGCTGGTCGCCCCTTATTACAACAAACCAACGCAAGAAGGTTTATACCAGCATTACAAAGCAGTAGCTGAAGCCGTAGATATCCCACAAATTCTGTATAACGTTCCTGGACGAACAGGCGTTGATTTAAGCAACGACACTACGCTCCGCCTTGCTCAAATTAAAAATATTGTGGGTATTAAAGATGCGACTGGCAGTATTGAACGTGGCACAGATCTCATCTTGCGTGCGCCAAAAGATTTTGCAATATACAGCGGCGACGATGCGACAGGGATGGCGCTTATGCTGATAGGTGGTCAAGGAGTGATTTCAGTCACCGCGAATGTTGCACCAAAACTCATGAGCCAAATGTGCAAAGAAGCGATCTCTGGCAACACAAAACTAGCTTGCGAAATCAACGCAAAATTATTTGCATTGCACCAAAAACTATTCGTTGAAGCCAACCCAATTCCCGTGAAATGGGTACTGAATCAAATGGGGTTGATCGACTCAGGCATACGCTTACCTTTGGTGCCGCTTTCGAGCGCCAATCACAGCGTGCTACTAAACGCAATGAAACAAGCCAACATCTCAACCAAATAAAGCCTTTTAAGAGAACTTGCATGAATAAAAATCAAATCAAGCCTGTCATTCTAGCCACATTGATGGCTATATCAGTGACTGGATGTGACTCAATTCCATTCATGAATAACACGCCAGATTACAAAGGCGCAGGCCGATCAAGACCATTAGAAGTACCGCCTGATTTAACAGCAAGTTCATCTAGCGACACCTACACCGTGCCGGGCTCAATGACTTACTCTGAGTTCAATCAGGCACAAGAAACGCCTGGCGAAAAAGAGAAAATTCTCGCGAGTCCAGATAACGTCAAAATGGAACGTGCAGGCTCTCAACGATGGCTGGTAGTACAAGCGCCTGCAGAAAAAATTTGGCCTGTTATTCGCGAGTTTTGGAATGAGCTAGGCTTTGCCGTGCGCGTCGAAAATCCAGATACTGGCGTCATGGAAACAGAGTGGGTAGACCCAGCAGACATCACCAAGGATGAAAACCAAAACTATCTCCAAAAATTCCAAGGCTGGCTCGACAAACTGGATACTCTGCATAACCGCCAGAAATTTAGAACAAGACTTGACCGCGGTGAGCAACCTAATACCACGGAAATTTATTTAACTCACAGGGCAATTGCTGAGGCCTCAACTCAAGGAACAGAGTCAGAATGGACAACCCTTGGAAAAGTAGACAAAGGGTATACCAAGCCTGACAGCAAAGAAGACCCGAAAGCTGCAACAGCAAGAGCGCAGGCAGATGAACTTGATAATGAGCTGCTGAGAAGACTCATGGTGCGCTTGGGTATAGAAGAGCAAAAATCACGCAGCATAATGGCAAGCGGCAGCAATCAACTTCGAGCAAAAATTAACAAATCAACGGACGGTTCAGCCAACCTAACTGTTAATGATGAGTTTGACCGTGCTTGGCGCCGCGTTGGCTTGGCCTTGGACCGTATTGGCTTTGTAGTAGAAGACAAAAACCGATCAAGTGGTCTTTATTTTGTTCGCTATACCGACGTTGAGCTTGATACCAGCAATCAGAAGAAAAAAGGCGTTTTAGATTCACTCAAGTTCTGGGGCGATGACAAAAAAGAAGAAACAAAACCAGAGCCTCAAGTCGAAACTAAAAAGACAGACTCTACTTTGTCTGAAAAATTAAAATTCTGGAAAGCGCCAGAAAAGACAGAAGTTGACCCTTCAAAACAATATCGCGTTAAAGTCGAAGAAAACACTGAAAAAGGCTCTAAAATCAGCGTAGTGGATAAAGAAGGCAATGTGAATAAATCAAGCACAGCCAGCGTTATCCTCAACATGCTTTATGAGCAACTAAAATAAGCCACTATGCAATTCGCTTCCATTGGCAGTGGCAGCGCTGGCAATGGTCTTGTTGTTAAAGAGAAAAACACAAGGCTATTGCTAGATTGCGGTTTTGGGCTAAAAGATGCTATTGAGCGTCTCGCTCGCATCAACCTACTCCCTGAACAACTCACAGGCATTCTCATTACCCACGAACATGAAGACCATGCTGGCGGGGTATTCAAATTAGCAAAGAAATACCAACTCAGCGTTTGGATGACGCACGGGACGCATAGAATGCTAGAGCGTACGCTTCCAAATGAATCAGTGCATGTTCATATTATTGATAGCCACACTGAGTTCTCGATCGATGATATTCAGATTACACCATTCCCCGTACCTCACGATGCGCGCGAACCTGTTCAGTATGTGTTTTCTAATGGTGATAAAAGACTCGGTGTATTAACTGACACAGGCTGCTCAACACCTCACATTGAGGCGATGCTAAGCGGTTGTCACGCATTGGTTTTGGAGTGTAATCACGATTTAAATATGCTGATGAACGGCGCTTATCCACACTCACTAAAACAGCGTGTATCGAGCAGATTGGGGCATCTAGACAATCTATCTGCAGCAAAAATACTGAGCAAGATAGACACTTCAAATCTCCAACACATTGTTGCTGCGCATCTTAGTGAGAAGAACAACACCCCAAGTCTGGCAGTAAAAGCACTGAGCAATAGTCTTCAATGCGCGGAGAATTGGATAGGTATCGCCTCACAAGAACTTGGATTTGACTGGCGAGAAATTTAAAAATTAGGAGAAAATAAAAAAGCCGACACGAGGTCGGCTTTTTTATTGAGTTTTAAACTAAAGTTATTTAGTTTTGACTCGTGCTAATTACTTAGCTTCAGCTGGAGCAGCTTCAGCTGGAGCAGCAGCATCAGCTGGAGCAGCGTCAGCAGGAGCAGCAGCTTCTGCAGCTGGAGCAGCATCAGCAGGAGCAGCTTCTTCTTTTTGACCACAAGCAGTTAAAGCAAGAGCTAACAAAGCAGCGATTAAAGCAGAACGTGTCATTTTAAAATCCCTTAAAAAATTAAACCATTTACGGCTCTCACCAAGAGAACCGAGTGGTGAAAATTTTACCAGCAACGCTTAAAAAAAACACTATTTTTTTATTAATTTATAAGGATTTTATTGAATAGATGTCATATTTTCTTTAATTTTTTCATGTTTCACATTGATATCTAAAGATTATTTCCAAAAAAATAATCAAAACATCAAGTAGCCCGCTAAAAATCGCTCATACATAAAACCAATGCACTCTGCAGATGCTTTATCCAAATCAGCCGCTGACAAACATCGATGATCAGCCAATCTCAAAAGAATAGGATGGTCAGATTGAGGCAGAACAACTGGTTCACCATTCAAGTAAAACTGAGCATTAGAAACTAACAACTGGCTCTTCAGATCAAGCTGGATACCTTGACTCAATAGCTGCCGAGTGAATGTAGGTTCGCTAATCGGCGCTGGCGGATCAAACACGACATCTAACTTAGGTTCTGACAAATATTGTCCCAAAAAATCAGCGACGTCGCCCTCATTCCATTTCAACGAAGAAATCATCGCTGCTACATGGCTCACCATCTCCGAACTAATTTCAGCTGGATGCGCTTGTAACTTTAAATCTGAATCAGCATATCGCCCTTTGAATTCTCGGTTTTCTTGCAAATAGTTTAAAAACTCGCCAGCCAACTCCTCTGCAGAAGGCGCTCTAAAACCTATCGAATAAGTCATGCAATCTCCGACAGCAATACCCCAATGGGCGAGGTGAGGCGGTAAGTAAAGCATATCGCCTGCGGACAAAGTCCATTCCTGCTGGGTGTCGAAATGCTTCAGTATTCTAAGCGGTGCGCCTTCCACCAAACTTAAATCCACTTGCTCACTAATGCGCCACAAACGCTCTCCCAATCCCTGCAAAAGAAAAACATCGTAAGAATCAAAGTGTGGTCCAACGCCGCCGCCATCAGGCGCATAACTCACCATCAAATCATCTAAGCGCGCATGAGGAATAAAATTGAATTGCTGCAACAACGCTGTGGCTTCTTGCATATGGTGATTAACGCTCTGCACCAGCAACGTCCAATCGCGTTTAGGTAATTTGGCAAAACGCTCTTCCTCAAAAGGTCCTTGCTCGCAATGCCATTGTTTTTTAGAGAAGGATACCAATCGGGACTGAACATCTTCCTCACAAGCAAGGCCAGCCAACTCATTGGGTGACAGCAAGCCTGTAAAAGCTGGGATTGCTCCCCTAACCAGCAAGGGTTTTTTATGCCAATATTCGTTCAAAAACACTTCAGGCGTGATTCCACCAAGCAATGTTAGCGGTGCGTTAAATGGGAGCTTTTGATCTTTTTTCATCCCGACATAATAGCGCATTGCTTAATAGATCGATAAATCAGGTAGAATTCGCCTATTGTTAATTTCCCAGAAAGACATCTCCATGCAAATCGCCATGAATACTGTTGTATCAATCACTTATGAACTTTTAGATAGCAACGGCAACGTGCTTGAATCTAGCAAAGATCCTGTCAGCTATCTACATGGTGGCTACGACAATATTTTCCCACGTGTGGAAGAAGAGCTTCACGGCAAATCTATTGGCGACACTGTCGAAATCACCCTTGAGCCTGCGGATGCGTTTGGTGAATACGACGAAGAATTGGTGCAAATGGAGCCCATTTCTGCATTTCCAAGCAAAGATCTAAAAGTTGGCATGCAGTTTGAAGGTGAAGATGAGTCTGGCGAAGTGATCCTGTACACCATCACTAACATTGATGATGGCAAGGTGATTGTAGATGGCAACCACCCATGGGCTGGCGAGCGCGTGTTATTTAAAGCAACGATTGCTGACGTGCGTAAAGCTGGTGAAGAGGAAGTTGCTCACGGCCACGTGCACGGCGCTGGCGGTCACCACCACTAAGCAAGGCCAAGCAGTCTAATCAATAAAAAAGCGCCTCAGGGCGCTTTTTTATTTGGATCAACTGAACCTAGTGATGAGTTGAAGCTGACTTTATAGCAAGCCCTTCAATTTATACAAAGCTTCTAACGCTTGTTTTGGGGTTAAATCATCTGGATCGAGACTATCTAATTCGGCAACTACTGGATGCATCGGGGTTTCTGCAGGCTCTGTTTGCACAAACATATCCGCTTGTGGGCCCGCTTCTATATTTTGCTTTTCCAGCTGAGTAAGTTTGCGTTTTGCCGAAGCCACAACACCTTTGGGAATGCCTGCCAAAGCTGCCACTTGTAAGCCATAGCTTTGATTGGCAGCACCGTCTTCCACGCTGTGTAGAAACACAATGCCATTCGCATGCTCAGCCGCATCCAAATGCACATTTGCCACCTGCTTAAACTCTTCGGTCAAGCGCGTTAACTCAAAGTAATGCGTAGCGAATAAGGTGTAACTACGATTCTTTTCGATAAGCTGTTTGGCACACGCCCAAGCTAAACTCAAACCATCAAAGGTAGAAGTCCCACGTCCAATTTCGTCTAACAAGACCAAGCTCTGCGCTGTCGCATTATTCAAAATATTCGCTGTCTCTGTCATCTCCACCATAAAGGTCGAGCGACCTCCAGCCAAATCGTCAGACGCGCCAATACGCGTAAAGATACGGTCAATCTGACCAATTTTGACAGAAGTCGCTGGAACAAAACAGCCGCAATGCGCCAGTAAAACAATTAAAGCGGTTTGGCGCATATACGTTGATTTGCCACCCATATTGGGGCCAGTAATCAACAACAGCTGCCGATAAGGTGAAAGGTACACGTCATTAGCAATAAATGGCTGGGCTATTTGCTCAACCACAGGATGACGGCCACCCTCAATATGGATACCATCTTCACGCACAAATTCTGGGGCTACGTATTTAAGGGCTTCCGCGCGTTCTGCAAAAGTACTCAGCACATCCAACTGGGCAACCGCACCAGCATTGGCTTGCAAGACATTAATATGCTGAGCCAACTCATCCAATATTGCTTCATATAGCATTTTTTCTCGAGCCAGCGCTCGATCATTTGCCGAGAGCACTTTATCTTCAAAAGCTTTTAACTCTGGGGTGATAAAACGTTCAGCATTTTTTAAAGTTTGACGACGGCGATATTCAGCAGGCGCATTTTCGGCTTGCGCTCGGCTAATCTCGATATAAAAACCGTGCACACTGTTATATTCGACTTTTAAATTTGTGAGTCCTGTACGCTCGCGCTCTTCAGCTTCATATTTGAGCAAGAACTCACCACAGTTTGCTTGCATGCCTCGCAATTCATCCAATTCAGCATCAAAACCATCCGCAATTACGCCCCCTTCTCTTAACACGCTCGCTGGCTCAGCTTGTATTGCAGCAATCAGCAAATCCAGCGCCGCTTTGGGAATAGATAAGTCGTTGATGAGGGTTTGGATAAGTGAGACGCTCAAGCCAGCAACAGAAGATTGCAAAATAGGAAGCTGAATCAAACTATCTCGCAAGGCGGAAAGATCTCGAGGCCTAGCCGTCCTGAGGGCAATCCGCGTAGAAATGCGCTCAATGTCCCCAACAACACGCAAGGTCTGTCGAATCAGCGATAAATCTGCCCCCAATAATTCTGCAACCGCTTGATGGCGACTAGTCACCACAGCTAAATCACGCAAAGGGTGATGCAGCCAATGCCTTAGCAAACGGGCACCCATGGCAGTTTGCGTGGTATTTAACAATGAGTATAAAGTCGGCGAAGCCTCGCCACGAATGGTTTGATCAATTTCTAAATTACGTCTCGTTGCAGCATCCAATTGAACAAACTGGCTGCTCTGCTCCACTTTTAATCCGTGAATATGTGGCAAAGTCGTGCGCTGCGTATGCTTCACGTAATCTAATAAAGCCCCCGCCGCTGCAATCGCGGGATACAAGCCCGCACAACCGTAGCCATTCAAATCGTAGGTATTGAACTGTTTAGTCAGAATTGACTGGGCTGAATCATAATCAAACTGCCAGGGGCTTAGGCGTTTTTTTGGGCACTGTAAATACTGTAGCGCATCATGCGAAAAATCGTCAGCACATAACAGTTCGGCAGGTGAAATTCGCTCAAACTCGTGTGCCAAAAAGCCTTGTGCGATTTCGCTCAACACCAGCTCGCCCGAAGCTAAATTGATTCGAGCAAGACCTAATAAACCTTCACCAGCACAAACTGCCAGCAGCCAATTATCACGGGTATCATCTAACAGGGCGCTATCGGTCAAAGTCCCTGGCGTCAAAATTCTAGCGACCTGCCGCTCAACGGGGCCTTTACTCTTGGCTGGGTCTCCCACTTGCTCACAAATAGCTACTGACTCACCTAACTTACTTAGCTTGATTAGATACTGCTCTGCCGCGTGGTAAGGCACACCCGCCATTTTAATAGGCTCACCATTAGATGAGCCGCGCTTTGTTAAGGTAATGCCTAATAGCTTTGCGGCCTTTTCAGCATCCTCAAAAAAAAGCTCATAAAAATCCCCCATGCGATAAAACACCAACATGTCAGGATGTTGTGCCTTAATCGCCAAGTACTGACGCATCATAGGCGTATGATTTTCAAGGCCTGCGCTGTCAGTTTGTGGAGGAGTGATGTCTGTCAAAACGGTTCCGAATCATTCAAAAAATAAGGAAGAGAAACGCCTTGCATTATCCGATAAATTTAGGTGTCATGCCATCTAGATAGCTTTAGCTTGATTGGCGCTTTATAATGCGCAAACGAAAAAGCAATCATGCAGGGTAAATAATTCAATGAAAATTGCTGTTGCAGGCACAGGTTACGTCGGACTCTCATTAGCAGTTTTGCTAGCACAGCGAAACGAAGTAGTGGCGCTGGACATCATGCCTGAAAAAGTGGAGATGCTTAACCGAAAAGTCTCACCGATTGCAGATAAAGAGATTGAAGATTTTCTGAAAAATAAATCTCTAAATTTACATGCCACGTTGAACAAAGAAGAGGCTTACAAAGATGCCGACTTTGTGATTATTGCCACGCCGACTGATTACGATGTTGATACGAATTACTTCAACACCAAGTCTATTGAAGCAGTTATTCAAGATGTAGTGTCCATTTCACCACAATCAGTGATGGTGATTAAATCAACAATTCCTGTGGGATACACCGAAAGCATTAGAAAACGCTTTCCTCAAGCGCAGATTATGTTCTCCCCAGAGTTTTTGCGCGAAGGCAAAGCTCTTTACGACAATCTTTATCCATCACGTATCATTGTGGGTGAGGTTTCTGAGCGCGCCAAAACATTCGGCAACTTACTAAAAGCGGCCTGCCTCAAACCCGATGTGGCTATATTATTTACTCATAGTTCAGAAGCTGAAGCCATTAAGCTTTTTGCTAACACTTATCTAGCCATGCGTGTTTCTTACTTTAATGAGTTAGATACCTACGCAGCGACTCATGACTTAGACTCTAAGCAAATCATTGAGGGCGTTGGGCTAGACCCCCGCATTGGTAGCCACTACAACAACCCTTCTTTTGGCTATGGCGGTTATTGCTTGCCGAAAGATACTAAGCAGCTGTTAGCCAATTACAGCAAAGTCCCGCAAAATCTGATCAATGCCATTGTGCAATCAAATAGCACACGTAAAGATTTTATTGCAGATAGCATTGTTAAATTAAAACCTTCGGTGGTTGGTATTTATCGACTCATCATGAAAAGTGGATCTGATAATTTTAGAGCCTCAAGCATTCAAGGGGTGATGAAGCGGATTAAGGCCAAAGGCATTGAAGTGATTGTTTATGAACCAGAGCTAAATGAAAATGAGTTTTTTAACTCCAAGGTTTATAACGATTTGGCGAGCTTTAAACAAAAATCCGATGTCATTATTTCTAACCGAATGACACCAGACTTAGAAGACGTAAAA
>JBDLQN010000019.1:0-13675 GCA_039800585.1 Pseudomonadota bacterium | reverse complement strand
TCTAGTGTTGATTCGATCTCATCAAGCAATTCAATAGGTGCGCGACTTTCGCGGTCTAATTTGTTGATGTAGGTAATGATGGGCGTGTCACGCATACGGCAAACGTTTAAAAGCTTAATCGTTTGCGCTTCAACGCCGTTCACTGAGTCAATCACCATTACGGCAGAGTCAACTGCAGTCAGCGTTCTGTAGGTGTCTTCAGAAAAGTCATCGTGACCTGGTGTGTCTAGCAAGTTAATCATGTGCTCACGATAAGGGAACTGCATCACAGATGAAGTGACCGAAATGCCGCGTTGTTTCTCTAGCTCCATCCAGTCAGATGTCGCGTGGCGGGCTGCTTTGCGGCCACGCACTTCGCCAGCCACCTGAATCGCACCGCCAAACCACAAGAGCTTTTCGGTTAGCGTGGTTTTACCCGCGTCAGGGTGAGAAATAATCGCAAAGGTGCGACGACGGTTAATTTCTTCTTGCAGGGATGGCATAGCGGAAATCTAGAAACGAAAAAAGCGCTATTCTATCCGAAATAGCGCTTAATCCGAAGGTAAAGCTAGACTTAAACGATTGCTTGTTTGAGTTGCTCTAATATCGCTGGATTGTCTAAAGTTGAGATATCTGCAGTAATTTCTTCGCCTTTAGCTAAGCTACGCAATAAGCGACGCATAATCTTGCCTGAGCGTGTTTTGGGTAGATTGTCGCCAAAGCGAATTTCATCTGGCTTGGCAATAGGGCCTATCTCTTTGCCTACCCAGTCACGTAATTCGGCCACAATTTTCTTGGCTTCATCACCTTCTGGGCGGGTGCCTTTTAGCACCACATAAGCTACGATAGATTCGCCTTTAATATCGTGCGGTTTGCCCACGATGGCAGCCTCTGCAACCAATGGATTAGCCACTAAAGCAGATTCAATTTCCATAGTGCCTAAGCGGTGACCGGATACGTTTAATACGTCATCAATCCGCCCCATAATCCAGTAGTAGCCGTCTTCGTCACGATGTGCCGAATCGCCAGCTAGATAAAGGCCTTTAAGCTCTTCGGGGAAGTAAGATTTTTTAAAGCGTTCAGGATCGTTCCAGATAGTGCGTATCATCGATGGCCATGGTTTTTTGGCCACTAAAATACCACCACCTGTGCCTTCAATATGGGTGCCATCTTCATGCACGATGTCCATCATAATGCCTGGGAGTGGTAGGGTGCATGAGCCAGGTTTTGCATCCACCGCGCCTGGCAATGGCGCAAGCATGTGCGCGCCAGTTTCTGTTTGCCACCAGGTATCCACAATTGGGCAACGTTCTTTGCCCACGGTCTGGTGATACCACATCCAGGCCTCTGGGTTGATAGGCTCGCCCACCGTACCCAATAAACGCAAGCTAGATAAATCATATTGATTAGGCAAATCTCCGCCCAATTTAATCAGTGAACGAATGGCCGTTGGCGCAGTGTAGAAGATACTGACTTTGTGTTTTTCTATCATCTGCCAGAAACGACCTGCATCTGGGTAAGTTGGGATGCCTTCAAACACAATTTGTGTTGCACCTATTGCTAGAGGGCCGTAAGCCACATAGCTGTGGCCAGTAATCCAGCCTACGTCAGCGGTACACCAGAACACATCACTGTCTTTGTAATCGAAGACCCATTTAATGCTCATCAAAGCACCAAGTAAATAGCCGCCTGTAGAATGCTGTACGCCTTTAGGTTTGCCAGTCGAACCGGAGGTGTAAAGGATGAATAGGGGGTGCTCAGCGTTGACCCATGTTGGTTCGCAAACATCAGAAGCTTGGCTTTCAATCTCATGCCACCAAACATCACGGCCAGCTTGCATATGGATGTCAGCTTTTGCTCTTTGGAAAACCACGACTTTTTGAACGGCTTCGCAGCCACCAAGCGTGAGCGCCTCATCCACGGCGCCTTTAAGTACAACAGCTTTGCCGCCGCGCATGCCAGCATCAGCAGTAATTACGAGCTTGGCACCCACGTCGGTAATCCGTTCATGCAGGCTCTTTGATGAGAAGCCACCAAAGACAACGGAGTGGATAGCGCCGATACGCGCACAGGCTTGCATCGCCACCACGGCTTCAATGCCCATGGGTAAATAAATAATGACGCGGTCGCCTAAACCGATACCTTGTGCTTTAAGCGCATTGGCAAAACGGCAAACGCGTTGATGCAATTGTTTGTAGCTAAGTTTGGTAACGCTACCGTCATCAGCCTCAAAAATAATGGCTGTTTTGTCGCCTTTGCTCGCCAAATGACGGTCAAGGCAGTTGTAAGAGGCGTTTAATTCGCCATCGTAAAACCAGCGGTAGAAAGGCGCTTTGCTTTCGTCGAGTGTGTTGGAGAATGGCTTGTGCCAGTCAATTTCGGTGCGCGCTAAGTTTGCCCAAAAGCCAGTGTAATCTTGCTCAGCTTGTTGGCAGAGGGTTTGATAGGCCGCTAAGCCTGAAACGCGCGCATTTTTTTTAAACTCCGCAGTCGGCGGAAAAACACGGTTTTCAGACAGTACAGATTCAATAGATGACATTGTAATTACCTCGAGAATACTTATTTATTTTTATATTAGCGTTAGAATCTAGTTAGCGGATAATAACACTTCCGAGCCTGATTTCTAGCACCTGTGGCGCACTTTTTGATGGACATAAACCTAAGCATTTGATGAATAACCATTTACCTGATTTGACTCTTCCAAAATACGCGCCTGTTCAGCATGCGGTGAATTGTAGCCATTTCTTTTATCGCACTTTAATGAGTGATGCAGCGTTACTGCCAGAACTGATGGCGACGATGCATGAGGCTTACTCCGTAGACCAAATGCTTGCCTTTGTTGCCGGTCAAAATGTAAGTGATGAAGTGAGTTTAAAGAAAGCGCTTCGTCAACTTCGTCAGCGCGTGATGTTGCGTACGATTCTTCGTGATCTAAATGGTATGGCCGGCTTGGCTGAGGTCATGCAGGTTACTAGTGATTTAGCTGAAGTTGCAATCTACATTGCTTTGCAAAAAGCACAAGCTTGGCTGGAGCAGATTTATGGTACGCCCATTGGTGAAAGTGGTCAGGCACAAAGCATGATTGTTGTAGGCATGGGCAAGCTGGGCGGGCGAGAGCTCAATGTATCTTCAGATATCGATTTGATTTTTGCTTTTGAAGAAGATGGCGACACCAATGGCGCTGCACAAGGCAAACAGACTTTGAGTAATCATGAGTTTTTCACGCGAGTGGCCAAAAAACTCATCGCCGCAATTGATGAAATCACCGAGGATGGTTTTGTGTTCCGCGTCGATATGCGCTTGCGGCCTTATGGCTCTGAAGGCCCCTTGGCGTGCAGTTTGGCGATGCTGGAGGAATACTATCAAAACCAAGGTCGTGAGTGGGAGCGTTACGCTTGGATTAAAGGCCGTGTGATTGCGGGGCCAGAAAAACAAGTGGCAGATTTATTGCGACCTTTCGTGTTCCGTAAATATCTGGATTACGGCGCATTTGCTTCTATGCGTGATTTAAAAGTACAGATTCAGCGTGATGTAAATAAGCGCGATATGCATGACAACATCAAGCTGGGGCGAGGTGGCATTCGCGAAGTGGAATTCATTGCCCAAGTTTTTCAGCTTATTCGTGGTGGACAAGACACGAGTTTGCAAATTCGCCCGACTTTAAGTGTTTTAAATTTATTAAAAGACAAAAAACTATTGCCAGAAAGTACAGTGGAATCGCTATCCGAAGCTTATGTGTTTTTGCGTGATTTGGAGCACAGGCTGCAATATCAGGAAGACCAGCAAACACAGACCTTGCCTACCAACGATGAAGCCAAACAAAAGCTCGCTTTGGCGATGAATTGTAATGATTGGCAAGGTTTGCATGCCAAGATTGAAGCGCATCGCCAAGTTGTTGATAAGCACTTTAACGAAGTGTTTAGTGACCCTAAGGGTGAGCATGAGGAAGATGTGCAAATCTCTGAGCTTTGGCAAGCCACCATAGATGACAAACAAGCGATAACTCGCATACAAAATCTGGGATACCAAGAAGCTGAGCAAACGCTACATCGCTTGCGCAGCTTGCTCCATGGTGTGAAATATAAACAATTACCAGAGTTAAGTCGTCAACGTTTTGATCAGCTCATGCCTTTGGTGATTGGTCTTGCCGCCAAAGAAAACGCGCCCGATATCGCTTTATTGCGTGTGATGGATTTGTTAGAAAGCATTTGTCGTCGCGCCAGTTATTTGGCTTTGTTGGCTGAATATCCTGCCGCGCTCAAATTGGTCATCAAGTTAACTAGCGCGAGCCCTTGGTTAGCTCAATATCTTGCCCAGCACCCCGTATTGTTAGATGAGTTGCTTGATACTCAGCATCTTTATGCGGTCCCTGACTTTGAGCAAATGCGCGCAGATTTGAAGTGTCGCTTGGCGGAAGTAGAGGGCGATACTGAGCGTCAAATGGATGTGATGCGCCATTTTAAAAATGCCGCCGTATTTCGTTTTGCAGCTAAAGACGTTGCGGGGGAGTTGCCCTTGCAAACACTTTCAGATTATTTGAGTGCGCTAGCTAATCTGGTCTTGGGTGTCACCATGGAAGTGATTTGGCCAACGCTGAAGGGTAAGCATATTGAGACGCCTCAATTTGCCATCATTGGTTACGGTAAGTTGGGCGGAAAAGAGCTTGGTTACGCCTCTGATTTGGATATTATTTTTCTCTACGATGATGATGCGCCAGATGCTGGGCAAATTTACGCCCGTTTTGGGCAACGGATCAATAATTGGTTAAATAGCCTGACAGCAGCAGGCATGTTGTATGAGACTGATATGCAACTCAGGCCAGATGGGGCAAGCGGCCTCTTGGTAAGCTCGGTAGAAGCTTTTAACGAGTACCAACGCCATAAAGCTTGGGTGTGGGAGCATCAGGCCATTACTCGAGCGACCTTTAGTGCGGGTGATGCAGCAATTGGCAAGGCTTTTGAGCAAATTCGACATGAAGTCATGACGCAAAAGCGCGACTTGGTAAAACTAAAGCAAGAAGTCACTGAAATGCGTCAAAAAATGCGAGCAGGGCATGCAGTGCCAGCGGATAGCTTCGACTTAAAACAAAGCCTGGGCGGCATTATTGATGTTGAGTTTATTGTGCAGTATTTGGTGCTGGCGCATGCACATCAACATGAGGTGTTAACTCAGAATATCGGCAATATTGCGCTGTTGGCTAAATTGGCTGATTTGGAGATTTTGGATAAGCATCAAGCTGATGCAGTGGCGCACGCTTATTTGGACTTCCGTAAAAGACAGCATGCGCTCAAGCTTCAGGGGCACGATAAGGCAAGAGTGCCTTTAAAAGAGGTGGCTCAGCAAGCTGATGCGGTGAAAGCGTTGTGGCAAGCCGTCTTTGCTTAAGATTTTTTAGATTTATTCTTGCACGTGTTTTTCGAACTTACCAAAGTGCAACATAATCGTTGGCAAAATGAGTAAATTCAAAATAGTCGATGTCACTAAACCACCCACAATAATCGTGGCCATTGGGCCTTCAATCTCACGGCCAGGTTGCCCGCTACCAATGGCGAGAGGAAGCAAGCCAAGCGCCGTAACCAAAGCTGTCATTAAGATAGAGGGTAAACGTTCGGACGCACCTAAAATGGCTGTTTCTAGATTCCATGCTTTGCCTTCAAAATCAATCAGATGCTGGTAGTGTGAAACTAACATAATCGAATTGCGCAAGGTGATACCAAACAAGGTCACAAAGCCCACCAGCGAGCCTAGAGAGATCCATCCGCCAGTAAACATCACAGCAAATACACCGCCAATTAAGGCAAATGGCAAGTTAGCAAAAGTGAGCAATAAGTTACGCAGGCGGCCAAAGGCAATGTAAAGCATTAAGAAAATACCAACTGTGGCAAGCAGTGAATGCACAATCAAATCTTCGCGTGATTTCGCTTGTGCTTCAGCCTCCCCAGAAAAGGCAAGGTAATTGCCAGGGGATAAGCGAGCTTCTTTCTTAAGCTTTTCTTTCAACTCTCGGGTAAAGCCTTCAACGTCACGTCCGCTCACATTGGCTGTGACTGTTTGTATGCGTTTTGCGCCAGCATGTAAAATTTTGGAACGACCGTTTTCTTGGCGAATATCGGCGATATCCGCAAGTCGAATCAGCTTTCCTTCGTTATTGATAATGGGGAGTTTGCCCAATTTATCTAGGTTGTGTTGCGCTGCGCCTTCGAGCAAAACGCTGACATTTACAACTCGATTGCCTTGATATACCTGAGCAACAGGGGCGCTTTCATAAGCGGCTCTAACCGTGTCAAGTACATCCGCTGGTTGCAAGCCCCAGTTGGCAAGTTTGTCTGGCTGTAAGCGAATAGTGATTTGTGGCGTGCCGGGTGGGGATTGCACTAAAACATCTTGGGCGCCTTTAATGTCACCCAAAATTCCTGCGACTTCTTGCGCATCTTTGTCTAAAGCATCCAAATCGTGACCGTAAATATTGATCACTTGTGAAGCAGCGTAACCAGAAATGGTTTCTTCAATGCGTTCAGTTAAAAAAGTATTGATGGCAAAGTTAATGCCAACAAAACCAGCGGGTGCGGGGCCATCTGCGTCGTTATCTATATTTTCATCATCGATGCCTGATAAGTGCTCGCGAATTTCTTGAAGTATGCGATTTTGTTCTTCACCTGAAAGTGTGCCAATTTCAATCTCAAATTCACTGTAATGAGTACCGAAAGTGTCCGCACCATTAGGTGCGCGGCCTACCCACTGCACAACAGTTTTTACCCCTTTAATTTTGCTCAGTTCTGCAGCAACCAGCTTACCAACTCTTAAAGACTCTTTCTCGGAGGTGCCTGGCACAAGTGTCATGTGCATAATGAAGTGACCTTCATGGAGTGCGGGAATGAATTGGCTTTTGAATAAGGGTAAGACCCCCAAGCCTAGAGCAATCACCGCGAGTGTGATGGCAATTGTCATCTTGAAGCGCTGCTCAACCTTATGAAGCAGGGCAACATAATGTTTCTTGATGAGTTGAATCATCGGGGAGTCTTCTGCGCTCAAGTTTGCTTTGCCTAGCAATAGATAGCAGAGTGCTGGTGTGAGCGTCAGCGCGACAACCAAAGAGGCAAGAATAGCTGAAATGTAAGCGACGCCGAGTGGTGCGAATAGTTTGCCAGCAACGCCTGATAAGGTAAGTAGCGGCATGAACACTAGGGCAACAATAATGGTGGCGTAAACGACAGAGCTACGAACCTCCATCGAGGCGTTAAAAACTACTTGGTAAATAGGCAATGGCTGCGTCAGCAAACGATTCTCTCTTAAGCGCCTAAAGATGTTTTCGGTGTCGATAATGGCATCATCCACAACCTCACCTAAAGCAATAGCTAGGCCACCTAACACCATGATATTTAATCCAATATTAAAATAACTCATGACCACAATGGCGGTTAAAAGTGAGAGTGGAATAGCAGTGGCAGAGATAAAGGCGGTACGGGCATTAAATAAGAAAATAAACAAAACGGTAATCACCAAAACCGAACCAATTAGAATGTCGCTACGCACCCCTTGAATGGCGGTTTCAATAAAATTCGCTGGTCGGAACAAGCCTTCATGCAAGGTAATGCCTTGGGCTTCGAGTGTTGGTTTAATTTCTTTAATGGCTTTTTCTAAAGATTGTGTGACACCATGCGTATTGGCGCCAAGCTGGCCTTGTACAGATAGGTAGATGCCAGTTGTCCCATTGATGGCAGATGCACTAATTGAAGGTGTTGCGCCTTCAACAACACGTCCAATGTCGCCTAATCGTACTGTTTGACCACCTTTGTGTATCAGCGTCACTTTTGACAGCTGTTCGGGCGTAATCGATTGGCCTTCCGTATTGATGATAATGCGCTGATTCTTATCTTCCAAAAATCCAGCACCACGCACTCCGGTCGCTCTGCTAGCCGCTTCCATAACAGTTTGCAAGGACAGGTTATAAAGTACCAATTTATCTGGATTAACTTGAATTTGAAGTTGCTTGATTTCCCCACCAAAAACGTTCACATCAGCAACACCCTGAACCGCCATTAAGTGAGGACGCAGCGCCCAATCCACAGCTGAACGCAATTCCATCAGCGATTTGGTTTTAGAGCTAATGCCTAAACCCATGACTGTACTTGCTGCAGAGGTTAGGGGGGTGATGTTAGGGGTGATGTTATTGGGGAGTCGCCCACTCAGTATTGCCAACCTCTCGGCAATTACCTGGCGATTACGATATACATCCGTACCTTCTTTAAAAATGACCGTGACGACAGAAAGGCCGGGGATAGATTGCGAACGCATTAACTCTATGCCGACGGTGCCTGAAATGGTGTTTTCAACTGGCTGCGTTACCAGAGACTCTACTAGGTCGGTAGACAAACCTGGTGATTCGGTTTGAATCACCAGCTGAGTTGGGGAGAACTCGGGGAAAACGTCAAGATTGCTACGTGTGAGGCTATAAATGCCGTAAATAACAACTAAACTGGCAATGCCAATAATCACGCCGCTAAAGCGGATAGAAAATCGAACTAGAGCGGACATCATAAAGGCTTAGTCCTCGTTCTCGTTTTTGATTTGATATTTAAACTCTTCCGAGAGCAGAAGTTGGGCGCCGTTGACTACAAGCTCATCGCCTGTGTTCAGCTGCTTACTTTGATTGAACCAGCCGCCATTGCTTGGATTGTCAACGCTGATAGGTAAGCGCACGAATTGTGTTTTATCTTGCTTTTTGTAAACCCAAGCTTTACCGCCGTACCACACCACAGCGTTAGCAGGCACGACAAACCCTGTAACGGCCTTCTCATTTTGTGCGCTGTCTTTGAGCTGCACATTAACGCGCATGCCAGCTCTTAAAACATCCGCTGATGCATGATAGTAGTAAGTTTTGCCTTGAATCGTCGCGTCGGTCAGCGGCGCCGCTGCCAAATAGTTGGCTGTAATCGCTTTATTATTGCTGCCAGTAGGAGTGACGCTAATAGATTCACCCGCTTTAGGGGTGCTGTTATCCAAAGGTAAGGTAATTAAAACGAGTACTTCGCGATGCTGAAGCAGTGCCTGTAAGTTTGGGCTGACATTTTCTTTGCTAGCTTCATCGGCAAGCGTGCTTCCCCAAGTTTGGCGCATAGTGTCACGCAGATTATTAGCTTCTGTTTCAGCCGCCTGCACCTTGGCTTGATCCGCTTTAAATGCGGCTTGAGCGACAAGTACGGCGTGGTCGGAAACGTTTTTATCATCTTTATTCAGGGCTTGCATGCGCTGAAATTCTTGTTGGCTGTTAGTCAGCGAGGCACGTGCGATACTGGCGTTTGCTTTGGCATTCAAATAGCGAGTACGTAGCTCGATTAAGGTATCAATGCTCAGCACTTGGCCTAAAGCTGACAAAGTGTTTTGATGTTTGCCAGAACTGATTTTTTCGGTCTTGATATCGCTCTGTGACTGCGATTCTAGGCTCAAAGTTACCACGGTTGCGCCTTGATTTTGACTGACGCGGTTAGGCGTTGTCACTTCCTCTTCTTGCGCTTGGTTGTAGGCGTCGTACTCATCTTTACCATAAAAAACCAACACCCAAAATAAAACAATAATTAAGAAGGCTTGGAGCCCGATAATCATGGTGAGTTTTTTATTCATTGCGCATTCCTGAGGCTGCTGATTCTGGATTTTGAGGCATATTAAAATCACCTAAAGGACGTTGGATAGTATCTTCCAAGGCTAATTTTGCAATTTCAACTTTGTAGCTAGATTTTAAAATGTTTTGCTCCGCAGTGAGGTTTTCTAGCTCTGCGCTGACTAGCGCGAGTTTGTCTGAAAAGCCTGCTTCGAATTGTTGCTGGGTGCGTTGCGTACGTTTTTGCTGGCTAAACAAAACGGCAGTCGCTTTTTCTTGGCTTTCTAGCGAGGCTAAATAATCGGCTTTAGTTTGATTTAAATCTCCAATGACTTTAGCTTGCAAGGCCTCAAATTGCGCTATTTGAAGTTCTCTTTGCGCTGTTGCCTCTGCAATTAAGCCTCGATTTTTGTTCACTAAACTTAATAGGCTGCTAAAGCCCAAAGACCAAATTTGATCCCCTTGGTCGAAAACGCGGCTTGGTGAAAGTGTCAGATCAGGATATTGCTTCAGAATCTCAAGTCGCAATTTAGCTTCAGCTGCATCAAACCTAGCTAATGCAGCACGAACATCTAAGCGATTGAGCAATGCTTCATATTGCAATAAGTCTGTCTGCACAGGCGAAGCCTTGAGTGCTGTGTTTTTGATGACTAGCTGCTTAAAGCTTGTTAACGGTAGTCCAGCATTGTTGGCCAAATTGGCTTGTAGACTGGGGATGCGCCCCTGTTCTGCGTTCAGTGCTTGCTCCGCTTTCTGAAGGGCAATACGTGCGGTGCTGAGCTCAATATTAGATGCCATGCCCATATCCACACGCTTTTGCAGCATATCGACAATTGCGCTTCTTAATTTAACTTCATTACTTAAAACCGCTGATTGCTGAGTAGCAAATTGATAGTCCAATAAACTCTTTGCTAGGCGCGCACGTACTTGCCACGCTGTTTGTGCAATTTCGATGCGTGCAGCTTCGGATAGATTGCGCGCTTGAGCGATTTTTGCTTCTGTTTTCCCTGCGGTGACAATCGGCACATCAATGCCTAGTGAGTAAGTCCAAGGTGAAACGCCGTCCGCCTTGCTGTGTTTTTGTGCTGCTGCATTAATGCCTATTTCGGGTCTTTGTGCTGCTGTTATCTCAGATGATTGCGCAGCTCGCCATTGTGCCCGCGCCACATTTAAATCTGGATGAAAGAAGAGGGCGCTGTAAGTCAGTTCGGTCAGTCCCCATTCTTTAATAGGAAATTGGTTTTGTGGATAATTTTGAGCAATTAAGTATTCTTGAAATTGCGTGCTCTCCGGCGACTGCGCCTCAAGCTGCTGAATGACTTCGTTGGGCTTAATAGGTTTTGCTATATAAGATTGAAAGCCGCAACCGCCAGCCGTGAGTGATAGGCCGAGCAGAATTAAGATTCGATTTTTGTGGGCGTTGAGCAAATTCAATTTTTAAGCTTGTTGTTGGCGGTTTGTTGTCGGGCTAATCTTTTACAAATGGCGATATTACATGCCAAGCCAGACAATGGCAATTTGCATGCATGGCTCGTGCTCCAATATATGCCCTTGGTATTGAATGTGTGAAATTGATTGGTTTTCGTAAAAGGCTGGGATATAATGCACGCCTCGTTTGGAATTCAAAGCCAAACAGGTGCATAAATCCAGTGTTTATGTCGATGCGAGAGTGGTGGAATTGGTAGACACCCCGGTCTTAGAAGCCGGTGCCTAACAGCGTGAGAGTTCGAGTCTCTCCTCTCGCACCAAAAGCCTCAAAAAATAATCAAAATAAAAATTCCCAAGCAATCAATCACCTGTCTAAATTAAGCCTTATTGCAGTCGTTTTACCCCTTATTTAAGCGCTGGCTATCAGGTAAAATTCACGATATGTCAGAGCTTCAATCACAGCCTAAATTTGTTCATCTGCGTTGCCATAGCGAGTATTCCGTTGTTGATGGCACTGTGCGGATTGATGATTATGTGCGCTGCGCATCTGCAGACAAGATGCCAGCCTTGGCGCTCACCGATTTAAATAATCTATTTGGTGCAATTAAGTTCTATAAAACAGCCCGTGAGTCTGGCTTAAAGCCACTTATTGGCTGTGATTTATGGCTGGAAAACCCACAAAATCGCGACCAAGCTTCTCGCGTGATGTTGTTATGTCAAAGTGTTGAGGGCTACTTAACGCTTTGCGCCTTGCTCAGTCGCGCTTATCTTGAAAATCAGCATCGTGGTCGCCCCGAAATTAAGCGTGAATGGTTGCTGGAGTCTGGTACAGAAGGCTTGATTTTGCTTTCAGGGGCTATGTTGGGTGACGTCGGCCAAGCCTTGTTGCAAGGCAATCAAGCCGTCGCTAAGCAGTTGGCTGAAGATTGGTCGGCAATGTTTCCAGGTCGTTTCTATATTGAGTTGCAACGCGCAGGGCACGCTCAGCAAGAGGCTTACATTTCCAGGGCGCTGAATCTCGCTGCCTCGCTAGATTTGCCGGTAGTGGCAACACACCCTGTGCAATTTATTGAGCAAGAAGATTTTAAAGCACATGAGGCTAGAGTCTGCATCGCTGAGGGCTATGTGTTGGCCGATAATCGCCGCCCTAAAAACTTTACTGAAGCACAATATTTTAAAACGCAGAATCAAATGGCGGCTTTATTTGCCGACATTCCAGAGGCTTTGGTCAATAGTGTGGAAATTGCAAAGCGTTGCAATTTGGCACTTTCTTTAGGTAAGAATTTTCTACCGCAATTCCCCACCCCCAATGGCGAGAGTTTGGATGACTACTTAGTCATTAAAGCGAAAGAAGGTTTGGTCAAGCGCCTAGAGGTCCTTTACCCGGACCCGCAAAAGCGCGCCGAGAAAACGCCAGAATATGAAGCGCGTTTGGCGTTTGAAACAGGCATCATTATTCAGATGGGCTTCCCTGGTTATTTCTTAATTGTGGCTGACTTTATTAACTGGGCAAAAAATAACGGCGTGCCGGTAGGTCCAGGCCGTGGTTCTGGTGCTGGCTCGGTGGTGGCTTATAGTTTGGGTATTACCGATTTAGATCCATTGCAATATGCGCTACTGTTTGAGCGTTTCTTAAACCCTGAACGCGTATCTATGCCTGACTTCGATATCGACTTTTGTCAGGAAGGTCGTGACCGGGTCATTGACTACGTTAAACAAAAGTATGGATTGGAGGCGGTTTCTCAAATCGCCACCTTCGGTACCATGGCGGCTAAGGCTGTGATTCGAGACGTTGGGCGCGTGCTTGATTTGCCATTTAACTTCGTTGATGGCATTGCTAAGCTTATTCCGATGGAACTTGGCATCACTTTAAAAGATGCCTTAGAAAAAGAGCCGCAACTGGCCGAACGTCGAGAGCAGGAAGAAGAAGTAAAAGAGCTTTTAGAGCTTGCGCTTCGCCTTGAAGGGCTCACACGTAACGTCGGGATGCATGCGGGTGGTGTGTTAATTTCACCCAGCAAAATTTCTGATTTTTCCCCAATTTATTGTCAACCGAATGGCGACAGTTTGGTCAGTCAGTACGATAAAGATGACGTGGAGGCGGTTGGTCTCGTTAAGTTCGACTTTTTGGGCCTGCGCACATTGACCATCTTGGATATGGCGCTGAATAGCGCTAATGCGCAGCGTGCCGAGCAGAGTTTGCCGCCGCTTTCTTTTGAAACCTTGCCGATTGATGACAAGCCAACTTACCAGCTTTTAAAGTCGGCTAATACCACCGCTGTATTTCAGCTTGAGTCGCGCGGTATGAAGGATATGTTGAAGCAGGCGAAACCCGACTGTTTCGAAGACATTATTGCTTTGGTAGCGCTCTACCGACCTGGCCCTATGGATTTGATTCCTGATTTCTGCCGGCGTAAACATGGGTTGCAGCGTGTTGAATATCCACATCCAGCAACGGAGTCTATCCTTAAAGAAACTTACGGCATCATGGTGTATCAAGAGCAGGTGATGCAAATCGCTCAGGTGGTCGGTGGCTACAGCCTTGGTGGGGCCGACTTGCTTCGTAGGGCGATGGGTAAAAAGAAAAAAGAAGAAATGGATGCCCAGCGAGCCGTTTTTGTTGAAGGCGCCAGCCAAAAAGGAACACCACAAAGACAAGCGGCGGATTTA
>JBDLQN010000018.1:0-21145 GCA_039800585.1 Pseudomonadota bacterium | reverse complement strand
ATTTCAGCAGGTGCGAGCTTGGTTCAGCTTTACAGCGGCTTGATTTATCGTGGCCCACAATTGGTGCACGAGGTCTGCCGCAGTTTAGGCTAACAGCTGAAGTTTAACGCGCCACGCTCCAGCTCATGGGGTCAAACGGCTTACTTCTGTTACGTAGCTCGTAGTAAAGTCCAGATGTTGAATTGCCCCCACTATTGCCAACACTGGCAATGGTATCGCCACCTTTAACAGTGTCCCCCATTTTGCGTAGCAAGGCTTGATTGTTACCATACAAACTCATATAGCCATCGCCGTGGTCAATAATCATCAAATTACCAAAACCACGCATCCAATCTGCAAAGACTACTCGCCCATTGGCAATCGATTTCACTTCGTTCCCCTCGGCTGACTTGATAAACAAGCCTTTCCAAGTCACGCCGGTATCTTCTCTGGCACTGCCAAAACGATTAGTAATTTCCCCGCGCACAGGCAAGTTTAACTTGCCTCTAAGCTCACCAAAGCTCACTCCTCCAAAGCTGCTGCTAGGTAAAGTTTCATTGCGGCCTAGCATTTGAGTTGGTCGGTTTGATGTTTCTTCCGACGGTTTGTTACTTGCTTGTTCTTGGGGTTTTGCTTTTGCTTTCAGATAGATTTCTCTCGTCGCGTTTTAGCTTTTCAATTTCTTTGCTTTGCGACTGAATTTTTCCAGCGAGTTCTTGCAGTACTTTTCCGCGCGCTGTTTTTTGGGTTTCTAAATTTTTACGTTCTGCTTCTTGCTTGCCTTTGAGTGTGACCACTTCTTTTAAAGCTTGGCTGGTTTCTTCGTTGAGTTTCGCCACTTGATTCAGATTGGACTTGGTGCTGGCAATCAGCTGGCTTCTGGCTTTAGATACATAGCCAAAATACTGCACTTGTCGTGATGCGGCGCTAGGGTCTTTTTCTTGCAAAATAATTTGCAAATAGCTTTCTCGGCCATGTAAATATTGTTGGTAAAGTTGCTGAGCTAATAAGCGTTTCTGGCCTTCGATGGTGGTCTCAAGATTAGACTTTTGGCTTTGCAATACTTCTAGCCTCTCACTGTGCTTGTTTTGCTCTTGGCGTAATTCAAACAGTTTGCGGTTGGACTCACTAATTGCTTTTTCACTCTTTTTTAAAGCATCAGCAACATCAGCATGCGCCTCTTTCGTGGTGTTGAGCTCCTTTTTTAGGGATTCAATACGCTCGTGAATAGAGTCGAGTTTTTCTTTAGGCTTGGCAGGCTTGCGCTCACTTTTGCTCGCGGCAAAACTGGCGCTCGATAGGCTCGCTAGCAAGATGGTGGCTAGCACAATACTGATTCGCTTCATTGCATTCATACTCAGCAAGTTAAGCAAAATCCATTAAAGCGCGTCCTGTCATTTCGGCAGGTTGTGGCAAACCCATGATTTTGAGCATGCTGGGAGACAGGTCAGACAAGGCCCCAACTTTTGCCATCGTTGCTGGGCGGCCAATATAAAGCAGCGGCACCAGATTGGTGGTGTGTTGTGTGTGGGGTTGGTCGTTCTCAAGGTCTTGCATCAGCTCCACGTTGCCGTGGTCAGCTGTGATAATCACTTCGGCACCAGCCGTTTGCGCTGCTTTAACAACGCGTCCAATACAAGTGTCTAAAGCCTCGACTGCTTTAATGGCGGCAGAAATCTTGCCTGTGTGGCCTACCATGTCGCAGTTAGCAAAGTTACAAATCACAGCGCCATATTGCTTGCTCAAAATAGCGGCTTCTAGTTTTTCGGTGACTTCGAAAGCGCTCATTTCTGGTTGTAGATCGTAAGTTGCCACTTTGGGGGATGGAATCAAAATGCGATCTTCGCCCTCAAATACGGTTTCTTCGCCGCCATTAAAGAAGAAGGTAACGTGCGGATACTTTTCTGTTTCTGCAATACGTAGCTGTTTGTAGCCTAATCGCGCGATGTATTCGCCGAAGGTATTTTTTACTTCGTTTGGTGCAAAAATTACTTTGGCGCGTTTCTCATTTTTATCGTAACTGGTGAGTGTGTAATAGCCGCCTAATTGAGGCAATTTATTGCGTTTAAAGCCATCAAAGTCTGGATTCAAGAAGCAGCTGGTCATTTGACGTGCGCGGTCTGAGCGGAAATTCATAAACACCACCACATCGCCATCATCAACAAATACCGGGGCTTCGCCCTGGGTGCGAATTGACGTGGCTTTAACAAACTCGTCATTTTCTCCGCGGCTATAAGCGGCTTCTAGTCCATCCAGTGCGGATGTTGCTGTGAATTCGGCCACGCCTTCGGTGAGTAATCGATAGGCTGGTTCAACACGCTCCCAGCGTTTATCTCTGTCCATGGCGTAATAGCGGCCACAGATAGAAGCAATTTTGCCTACACCTATTTTTTGAATTTGATCTTCTAAAGACTGCAAGTAGCCTTTTGCGCTGACAGGCGGTGTGTCACGACCATCTAAAAATGCGTGAACGTAAATTTTTTCCAAGCCTTGCAGAGCGGCCATTTTAATCATGGCGTAAATATGGTCTTGATGACTGTGCACGCCGCCATCAGAAAGTAAGCCAAAAATGTGTAGGGATTTTCCTGCTTGTTTCGCGTTATTGACGGCTTCAACTAGAACCGGATTGTGATTGAACTCGCCGCTACTAATCTCGTTGTTAATGCGCTCGAAGTCTTGAAAAACGATGCGTCCAGCGCCAATGTTGAGATGGCCAACTTCTGAATTGCCCATTTGGCCTTCTGGTAAGCCAACATGGCTCTCAGAAGCATTGATCAGCATATGTGGATATTGTTGCCATAACTTATCCCAATGAGGTTTTTTGGCTTGGGCAATGGCATTGTCTTCAATTTCTTCGCGATAGCCAAAGCCATCCAAAATGAGCAATACAACGGGCGTGATATTCATGTAGCCTTAATTCCAACAGTTTTTATCTAAGCATGTATTTTAGAGATTTTTGGCCAATAAATCTGCATTATTTGCGACTGATAAATCATGCAATGAGAAGTTCTTAGGTACAATTTGATTTTATTTTTGTTGAGTTTGAGGTTCTGTATGGCTAAGGTTTTGATGTATACCAGCGCTTATTGTCCTTACTGCGTCAACGCTGAGCGCTTGTTAAACAGTAAAGGGGTGAGCGAAATTGAAAAAATTCGGGTGGATGAGTCACCAGAAATCAAAATGGCGATGATGGAAAAAACCGGGCGCCGCACCGTACCGCAAATTTACATTAACGATCAGCATATTGGTGGATTTGATGATTTACGTGCCTTGGATTTGGCGGGTGGATTAGATCCCCTGTTAAAAGCCTAGCCTCATCGACCTGAACGAAACAAGCATTCGGCGTAAGCATCGGTTAGAATAACGTTTTTTTGAAATCTATTTTTAGGAAAAGTCATGGCAAAAAAAGAAGCCGCAGTAGAACAAACAACACAGCAGCCTGGCGTAGAACAAGCTCAGGCGCCTGGTTTTGCAATTGAAAAATTATATGTAAAAGATTTGTCTTTGGAGCTTCCCAATGCACCACAAATCTTTACAGAACGTACTGCGCCACAAATTGGTATCGAAATTGGCAATTCAGCAAGCAAGCTAGATGACGGCGTTTATGAAGTCGTGTTGACCATTACCGTGACTGCAAAAATTGGCGAGAAAACAGCCTTTTTGATCGAAGTGGCACAAGCAGGTATCTTCCAAGTGCGCAATGTGCCTGATGAAAACCTAGAAATCATTTTCAGCATCACTTGCCCAAATATCTTGTTCCCATATGCACGTGAAGTGGTGTCTGATTTGTCAGTACGTTCAGGCTTCCCATCAGTGGTATTGAGTCCAATCAATTTTGAAGCGCTTTACGCACAGCAAAAGCAACAACAAGCGCAAGATGAAGCTGCAAAAACAACACACTAATTTTTTAGCATTTGTTTTATTTGTGCTGGTGCCATGGCTTGTTTTTCCAAGTTTGGCATTAGCTGAGTTTCGTTCGGTGAGTGTGCCTAAGGCGATTCTTTATGATTCGCCATCGCCGCAAGCTAATAAGCTTTTTATCCTCAGTCAAGGCTACCCAGTTGAGGTGGTCGTGGTTTTGGCTGATTGGATTAAGGTGCGCGATAAGCAGGGCGCATTAAACTGGATAGAAGCCAAACAGTTATCTAGTAATAGAACTTTACTGATTGCCGTTAACGGTGCCGAAGTAAAACAAACGCCAGAAACAGCAGGTGTGCTTGTTGGGCGTTTAGAAAAAGATGTTGTGGTTGATTTTGTCGAGCCAGCAAAAGCGGGTTGGGTAAAAATTAAACATCGTGATGGCTTAACAGGATTTATTCAGACTTCTGCGGTTTGGGGTTTCTAAGGGAATAGGATGAAGATAGCCGTTTTAGGCGCTGGTGCATGGGGAACAGCCCTTGCTATGCACATTAGTCAGCAGCATCAAGTGTGTTTGTGGGCGCGTAAGGCGGCCCATGTTGATGGCATGCGTAAAGTCCGTGCTAATCCTTTATATCTCGGTGATTTCAAATTTAATGACAACTTAACTGTGGAGTCTGATTTATCCGCAGCACTCAAAGATGTCGATTTTATCCTTTCTGTTGTTCCTACCTCTGGCTTTCGGGCCATGCTGCAATCAATTAAGGCGCTTGGCGTAAAAGCGCCTGTTATCTGGGCGAATAAAGGCCTAGAGCCTGTCAGTGCAAAACTGCCGCATGAAGTTGCTTTTGAAGAGTTTGGTAACGAGCGTGCTTGGGGTGCCTTGTCTGGACCTAGTTTTGCGGCTGAGTTAGTGCGTGGCTTGCCGACCGCGGTGACATTGGCTGCCAATAACGCTGATTTCTCTCAAGAGGCGGGTGCAGCTTTGCATGGCGGAAGTTTGCGCGTTTATACCAGCACGGATGTGGCTGGTGTAGCGGTTGGTGGCGCCTTGAAGAATGTGATGGCGATTGCGGCAGGTATTTCTGATGGTATGCAATTTGGTAATAATGCCCGCGCGGCCATGATTACCCGTGGTTTAGCCGAAATGACCCGCTTTGGCGTGGCGCTTGGTGCGCAAAAAGATACTTTTATGGGCTTGGCTGGCGCAGGCGATTTGATTTTAACTTGTACGGGGCAATATTCACGTAATCGTGAAGTTGGCCTGCAATTGGCCAGCGGTAAGCCTTTACAGGAAATCTTGGAAACACTTGGGCATGTGGCCGAGGGTGTTTATACCGCGCGTGAGGTCGTAAAGCGCGCCCAAGAGCTGGGTGTTGATATGCCGATTACGCATGAGGTTGATCAAGTGCTTTCGCACGGCAAATCAGCGCGGGATGCGGTGATGGATTTGCTCGGTCGCGGGCAAAAGCAAGAAGCCTTTTAAGCCTTTTCTTAAAGCCCAGCTTTTTATTTCCCACTTTCAAAGTCAATTTGTCGCCAAGCTTCATACAGCAACACGGCGGCAGAGTTCGACAAATTCAAGCTTCGACTTTCTGGCAGCATTGGCAAACGTAGTCGATACTCAGGTTTAAATTCATTTCTGATTTCTTCTGGTAGCCCTCGGGTTTCTGGGCCAAAGACAAAAACATCACCTTTTTGAAATTGTGTTTTGGCGTAATTGGTGCTGCCTTTGGTGGTCATTGCAAACATACGATGACCGCTTAAAGCCTGTTTGCAAGCGTCCCAGCTTTCGTGAATTTGCAGGTTCGCGTATTCGTGATAATCCAAGCCTGCGCGCTTTAATTGTTTATCTTCTAAATCGAAACCTAAAGGTTTAACTAAGTGAAGCTGCGCGCCAGTATTGGCGCAAAGGCGAATGATATTGCCAGTGTTGGGCGGAATTTCTGGTTCAAATAAAACAATATTAAACATTTGGCGTTTTTAATCTAAAAGTGTTCTCGCAATGACCCAGCATTCTACATGAGATGCGCCCTTGGCTTTAACGGCCTTGGCTAAAGCATTTAGGCTGGCGCCTGTCGTCATTACGTCGTCAATAAGGGCTACACGTAAGCCAGTCAGTGATTTTGTGCATTTGAAAGCACCTTTGATATTGGTGGCGCGCTGTTTTAAAGGCAGGCTGGCTTGGGGCGGCGAGTGTTTGGTGCGCTGGCAGGCAGTGTAATCCACTGGAATATTGAATACTTTGCCGAGGATTTTTGCGACTTCTAGAGATTGATTAAAGCCGCGCTCAGTTAAGCGTTTGGGGTGTAAGGGCATGGGGATAATCAAATCTGGGAACGTCTGCGCTGACAGTTTATGTTGTAAGAGTTTGCCCTGTAAAAGTCTGGCAAATAAATCGCCTAGGTGGAGTTGCTGCCCATATTTGTAATGCTGCACTAATTGGCTAATGGGGTATTCGTAACGGAATATTGGCCTGGTCGCATCAAAATCTGGCGGTGAAGCAATGCATGCGCCGCAAATAAGGTTATTTGTGCTGGGCAGGGCGCATTGAGGGCAGAGTCCGTTTTGATGGAAAGGCAGGTCGGATAGGCAGGCTGAGCACAGGCCTAATTCGTTTCCACTGGCTGCATTACACAAAATACATGGCTGTGGGAATAGGCTTATTTTTAACAGATGATTAAATTTTGACCATTTGTAATTCAATTATTGCATTTCCTCTTAACAATGTATAATTGCTCAAATTATTCATGAGGATGCGAGTGATGACATCTGAGAATCAAGCGGTAAAACGACATCTGATTACTGCAAAACAGCAAATGCGCACTGCGCAGACCTTCACTTTCTTTTCTTGTTTAGCGGTGCTTTTGTTGCCCTTAGTGATCCCGATGTTTATTTGGATCGCCGCTTCAATCTTTATTTATGCCGCCTCTTTTAGTCATCCTAATCCCAAGGTGTGTGACTATGTTCGTCGTTCTGGACATCGATTTTATTCGACTTTTGCGCTTTTAGTCGTGATGGCGTTCTTTGGTTTTATGTTGGGTGAGCATATTGGTCGCCTCAATGTGTTGTTTGTGGTTTGGGGTATTTGTTTCTTATTAGTAGTACCGCTTGGCGTTCGCGATATGGTGCGAGCTTCAAAAGAAAATTGGCAAGATATGACAGTGGAGATTGAATAATGAGCGAATTAAATGTGAGCACAGTGGATGCATCGAGCATTAAACGCAATGTAAAGCCTGTGGAAACGGAACAACGTTGGACAGTTGCTCAAATCGTTGCGCTGTTTGAAATGCCATTTAATGATTTGATACATCAGGCGCAAACAGTTCACCGTGAAAACTTTGATCCGAATGCGGTGCAAGTCAGCACATTGCTTTCGATCAAAACGGGCGGTTGTTCAGAAGATTGTGGTTATTGTCCGCAGGCTGCGCGTTATCACACCGATGTGGAAAATGAGCCTTTGATGGCCTTGGACGAAGTGTTGGCCGCTGCGCGTGAAGCCAAAGAGGCTGGTGCAAGCCGTTTCTGTATGGGGGCTGCTTGGCGTAGCCCAAAACAAAAAGACCTTGAACCTGTGCTTAAAATGATTAGCGAAGTCAAAGCTATGGGTCTGCAAACCTGTGCGACCTTAGGCATGCTTAAAGAAGGTCAAGCCAGTCAATTGAAAGAGGCTGGCTTGGATTATTACAACCACAATTTGGATACGGCACCTGAGTTTTATGGTGACGTGATTACTACGCGTACTTATCAAGATCGCTTGGATACATTGGATAGCGTGCGTGAGGCTGATATCAATGTGTGTTGCGGCGGCATTATCGGCATGGGTGAAACGCGCAACCAACGTGCTGGCTTATTGGCACAATTGGCCAATATGGAGCAGCCACCTGAGAGTGTGCCGATTAACTTGCTGACACAGGTTGAAGGTACACCATTGCACGGCACTGATGAGCTCGATCCTTTCGAGTTTGTGCGTACCATCGCTGCTGCACGTATCACCATGCCCAAGAGTTATGTGCGCTTATCAGCTGGACGCCAAAGTATGAGCGAAGGTATTCAGGCTTTATGCTTTCTAGCGGGTGCCAATTCTATTTTCTACGGCGAGAAATTGCTGACCACCGGTAATCCTGAAGCGGATGCTGATAAGCAGTTATTTGCCAAATTGGGCCTGCACCCAATTTAGTCATATAAGCGGGGCCTTGCCCCGTGCGCTGATGCTAAATCAACTCAAAGCTGAACTCGCAGAACGCGCTCGTGCTGGCCTACAGCGCAAGCGTCGTTTGCTGCAATCGCCACAGGCTGCGCACGTCCAGTTGGACGGGCAGTCTGTGCTGTCATTTGCCAGTAATGACTATCTAGGTTTGGCCAATCATCCCGCTTTAATTCAAGCACTGCAAAGTGCATCGAATGAATCTGGTGTTGGTTCTGGGGCATCGCATCTGATTAACGGCCACCACCAGTTTCATCAAGAAGCGGAACAAGCGCTGGCTGATTTTGTTGGGCTACCCTCAGGCCTGCTATTCAGCACTGGTTACATGGCGAATATGGGCGTGATTTCAGCATTGATGGGTCGTGAAGATGCAATTTTTGCGGATAAATTGAATCATGCTTCACTGAATGATGCGGCTTTATTGTCTCGTGCAACACTCCATCGCTATCAGCATCAAGATTTAAGGCAATTAGCAAAATTGTTGAGTCAAAGTACCGCTCGCAGAAAGCTAGTGGTGGTGGATGCTGTGTTTAGTATGGATGGGGACATTGCACCTGTGCCCGAATTGTTGGCTTTATGTGAACAATATGACGCTTGGTTGATGTTAGATGATGCGCACGGTTTTGGCGTGTTGGGGGAATCGGGTCGAGGAATATTAAGCCATGCTAATGTGCAATCGCCGCGCATTATTTACATGGCCACCTTAGGCAAAGCCGCAGGGGTTGCAGGGGCATTTGTCGCGGCTGATGAGACCATCATTGAGTATCTAGTGCAATCTGCCAAAACTTACATCTACACCACAGCTAGTCCACCTGCTTTATCTGCTGCTTTGCTTGCAGCGGTAGAGGTGATGAAAGCCGACCTCAATCGCCATCAACATTTGGCCAATTTAATCCGAATATTTAAATCAGAATTACAGTTAACGCATTGGCAATTAATGCCTTCAACGACGGCGATACAGCCAGTGGTCGTGGGCGGTAATGATCAGGTTTTAGCGCTTAATCAGTATTTGCTGGCTCGTGGTATTTTTGTGCCCGCAATTCGCCCACCCACCGTGCCCAAAGAAACCGCAAGATTGCGCATTTCTCTGTCTGCCGCTCATACAGAACAGGACGTACGTTTGCTGATTGAAACGCTACAACAAGCCGAAGCGGAATTGCTGGCATGAGTTTGCATATCGAAAAACTAGGCCATGGCGAACCACTGGCGATGATACACGGTTGGGGCATGCACAGTGGCATGTGGATGCAGGCCAAGGCGCTGTTGATTCAGCATTTTGAACTACATCTGATTGACTTGCCTGGCATGGGTTATAGCGAAAGTCTGAGCGAATATGACTTAGATAAAGTCGCGCAAGAAATAGCCCTGTGTATCCCCAAAAATGCTTATTTATTGGGTTGGTCACTGGGTGGGTTAATCGCCATGAAAATTGCCATGCATCAGGCTGTGAAAAAGCTTGTGCTAATTGGCAGCACCCCTTGTTTTGTGAATCGTGAAGATTGGCAATTAGGTACGCCCATAGAAGTTTTTCAAACATTTTTTGCCGACGTGATTCAAGATTTTGAGTCCACCATGCACAAGCTTTTAGCGTTGATTGCCATGGGTGGTGGTAATGCGCGCGGCACTGCAAAAGTGCTGAAACAAGAATTTTCTGCACGTCCTTTGCCTAGCGAAAAAGCACTGCAAGACACACTGAATATTTTGTTGCATACCGATTTGCGCCAAGAGCTAAGCCAGATCACAGCACCAACCTTATTGCTGCATGGCGAGCATGACAAGCTGGCGCCGATTGGCGCGGCAGTTTGGTTATCAACAGCTTTGCCGAATGCAAAGCTGCACGAAATTAAAGGTGCGGCACACGAGCCTTTTCTTTCACACCCGCAAGGCTTTGCCGATACCATCGTTGAATTTTTAAAAACATGATGCAGGATCTTTACCAAGTCGATAAAAAGCGTGTGCGCGCATCTTTTGATCGTGCTGCGGACACTTATGACGCCGCTGCAGTCATGCAAAAATTGGTGCGCGAGGAGATGTTAAGTCGACTCGATTTGGTGAGCCTAAAACCTCAATGCATATTAGATGCAGGTTGCGGCACAGGACATGCTAGCCAATCTTTGCTGAAAAAATATCCAGACGCTCATGTGATTTCCTTGGATTTTGCGATGGGCATGTTGCGAAAAACGCGCGCTTTAAATGAATCTATCGCTCAGCGGTTTAAGCGCCTTATCGGCTTGAGTCAACAAAGCTATTTGTGTGCTGACCTTGAGCAGTTGCCTTTAGCTGCCAATAGTGTCGATATGTTTTGGTCTAATCTGGCTATTCAATGGTCGAATAATTTGGATGCGGTATTTGCCGATATTCATCGCGTATTGAGGACTGATGGTTTGTTGATGTTTAGCACGCTGGGGCCTGACACCTTAAAAGAGTTGCGAGCTGCTTCGAGTGTGGATGGCAATGTGCATGTTAATCGTTTTTTGGATATGCACGATATTGGTGATGCTTTAGTGCGGGCTGGTTTTGGCGACCCAGTGTTAGATGTTGAGCGTGTTGTGTTGACTTATGATGATGTCATCAGCGTGATGCGCGATTTGAAATCAATTGGCGCCCACAACGCCACAGATGGTCGTGTTCGGGGCTTGCAAGGTCGAAAATTTTTGCAAAACTTAACCCAGCAATATGAGCAGTTTAGAAAAGATGGCAAATTGCCTGCAACTTTCGAGGTGATTTACGGACATGCTTGGAAGCCTGTTGATAAACCTAAAACCAAGTTTGATTTAGATGCTACTTTTTCTACTGTGACTTTTTATGCAAAAAAATAAGACAGCCTATTTCATAACGGGCACAGACACAGATGTCGGTAAAACCTATATTGCATCTGCCTTGGTGCGTTACTTTGTACAGCAGGGCCAAACGGCTGTTGGCATGAAACCGATTGCTGCGGGCTGTGAAAAAATAAATGGCGCATTACGCAATGCAGATGTGAGCGCTTTATTGGCAGCAAGCAATCTTGCGGCTAGATTGGAAGACGTGAATCCTTATGCTTTTGAGTCCGCGATTGCGCCGCATATTGCCGCTGAACAAGTGGGTGTTACGGTTTCACTCAGTAAAATTAAACACGCTTTCGATACCTTGCAGTTGCAAGCGGATGTGGTGATAGTCGAGGGTGCAGGTGGATTTCGTGTGCCGATTAACCCTGAGCAGACGATGGCAGATTTGGCTGCTCAACTGAATTTGCCGGTGATTATGGTGGTGGGTATCCGCTTAGGGTGTATCAATCACGCCTTAATGACGGCTGGCTCGATTAAAGCCGCAGGGCTTAATTTGGCGGGATGGGTAGCCAATCGAATTGACCCTGATATGCCAGCGCTTGCAGAGAATATCCAAACTTTAAAGGCAATGATTAAAGCGCCTTGTATTGCTGATGTGAATTGGGGTGCAGTGCCTAAATTTTCTGGGATTTAGTTTTTAGTTGTTTGGCGCTACGTTTTTGCTTAAAACGATAGGCCAATAAAATCATTAAGCCCGCAATGTTGGGGTACCAGATATACCAGTGCGACCAAGGAATGCCGTCAAAGGTAAAGTCAGAAAGCGGCCATAAAATGGGGGTCGCAAAAAACGCTTTAGAGTGAAACGGAAAATCTAAGGCAATATGAAAAGGCCAAGCAAGCATGGCAAAAGCATAGTCTTTTCGCCATAAATAAACCAAGGCAATCACTGGAATGCAAATGACGACACTATGCCCAAGTGCGTAGTTGCCAAATATCCAATGAGGTAAAGTTTCTAACGCTGGCTTGCCAAAGTGCCAAGTTCCTTCAAGCATTTGGATGAACATCAAAGCCCCAAATGAGATGAGATCGGGCATCGCGCCGAATAAAACGGCCAAGCAAGCAAGTCGCTTGTGACCAAATAAACCATATCCCCAAAGCGCGTGGCTAAAAGTATCCATTAAGCTTGATATAAATGATGTTGTTGAATGTAATGAAACACCTCATGCGGCATTAACTTACTTACATCCTCCAGTTTTCCATCGTCTAGTTTGCCATCATCTAGTTTGCTAAGTTTTTCGCGAATCGCTGATGATGAAATATCAAGCGCGTCAATTTCTTGCAGCAAAATTCTTCCGCAGGGTTCTTGGCGAAGGGCTTCAACACTGTTAGTTTCATGCTGATTGCGTAGCATTTGAACCTCAGCATTCAAGTCAGATAAATCATCGCTATGCGGTCGCTTTACCACCACCAAATGTGCGTAATTTAACAGTTCCTGCCAACGATGCCAGGCGTTCAAATGGGCAAAAGCATCTGAGCCCATTAGCCAGCAAAGGCTGACTTCTTTGCCTAATTCTTCGCGCAATAAAGTCAGTGTGTCTATGGTGTAAGAAGTCCCTGAACGTGAGAGCTCGCGCGTATCAAGGCTAAAGTCTGGATATTCCGAAATGGCGATATCCACCATCTCAGCACGTTGCGCCCCTGTCACGCTGGGCACATCTTTTAAAGCTGGAATGGCCGCTGGCATAAAGCGGATGCTTTCGAAGTTTAGCTTGGCTTGCAGTTGTTTTGCGAGGTGCAGATGCCCGTTATGAATGGGATTAAATGTGCCGCCTAAAATGGCAATCATGGTCGTTAATTAGGCGCGCACGTGACCATCACCCAACACAATATATTTGAGTGAGGTTAAGCCCTCTAGACCAACAGGGCCGCGTGCATGTAGCTTGTCAGTTGAGATGCCAATTTCTGCACCCAAGCCGTATTCAAACCCATCTGCAAAACGTGTTGAAGCATTCACCATCACGCTGCTGGAGTCGACCTCACGCAAAAAACGGCGTGCTTTAGTGTAGTTCTCGGTCACAATCGACTCGGTATGTTGTGATGAATGTTGATTGATATGCGAAATCGCTTCATCTAAATCAGCAACGATTTTGCATGAAATAATCGCATCTAAATATTCAGTGTAGAAGTCTTCTTCAGTAGCTTTCTTAGCTACTGGCACAAGTGCGCAAGTTTCCTCACAGCCACGAATTTCCATGCCTTTCGCCACTAGCATTTCAGCAATTTTTGGCAACATGGTTTTGGCAACGCTACGAGCTACTAATAAAGACTCTGTGGTGTTACATGTGCCAAGGCGCTGTGTTTTTGAGTTTTCAATAATACGCAAAGCTTTTGCTAAATCTGCGTCGTCATCTACATAAACATGGCAATTGCCATCCAAATGTTTAATCACAGGAATACGTGCATCATTGGAAATGCGCTCAATCAAACCTTTGCCACCACGAGGCACGATCACGTCCACATATTCTTTCATGGTAATCAGCTCGCCTACTGCAGCACGGTCAGTGGTTTCCACCACCTGCACCGCAGCTTTAGGCAAGCCCGCTGCCGCGAGGCCTTCATGGACTAATTTAGCGAGTGCCTGATTGCAATGAATGGCTTCGGAGCCACCACGTAAAATCGTTGCATTACCTGATTTAATGCACAGTCCAGCCGCGTCTACTGTTACATTTGGACGTGCTTCGTAGATGATGCCAATCACCCCCAGTGGTACACGCATTTTGCCGACTTGAATGCCAGAAGGACGATATTTCATGTCGCTAATTTCGCCAATTGGGTCAGCCAAATCAGCAATTTGGCGTAAGCCTTCAGCCATAGTGGCGATAGATTTTTCTGTGATGGTGAGGCGATCTAACATCGCAGCGTCCATACCATTGGCTTTGGCTGCGGCCAGATCTTTTGCATTGGCCGCCAACAACGCATCTTTGTCGCGCAAAATGGCTTGGGCAATTGTATTTAATGCGAGATTTTTAATGTTGGTGTCGGCCTTGGCCATGTCGCGTGAAGCCTTACGTGCTTCAACACCTACATTTTGCATATACGTTTTAATATCCATATTCATTCCAAATGATTCTTATCGACCTTGTCTGCGTGGCGTAATGCGCGCAAGACCAAAACATAAGCGTGTAATTTCTAGCCAGGCATCGGCATCCATCATGCCTTTTGCAGCCCTATCAATATCGGCTAATTTCAATAAAGCGGCCTGTAATTGCCTCAAGCTTAAACGGGCAAGGGCTTTTTTTGCAAGCACTTGTTTTGGCCCGAATAATCTTGCTTGTACCATGGCATTGTTTAGGTTTTCACCGCGGGCTTCTGCTTGCTTAACTTTAACCAAGGGCGTGATGGCCCAAAGCAGAGAAGTCATGACGGCGACTGGTTGCGCACCTTCGTCTTTTAAGCCATCTAAAATGCGCACGGTACGATCTACGTCACCTGACAAAGCGGCTTCGCCCAGCTGTACCGCGTCAAAGCGTGAAACATTGAGCACAGCAGCGCGAACATCTTCCGCAGAGATTGCACCTTGCGGGTAAAGCAGGCCCAATTTTTGGATTTCCTGATGGGCGGCCAGTAAATTGCCTTCAACTTGATTGGCCATAAAAATCAGCGTTTCTGGGTCGGTGCTTTGTTTTTGCAAGGCCAAACGATTTGAAATCCATTGCGGAAGTTGTGCCGCGGGGACCTCGTTTAACTCAATAAAAATAGCCGCTTGTTGTAGCGCCAAATACCAAGCGCTTTTGGCATCTCGCCAGTCTACTTTGGGTAAAACCACAATTGTCACTGTATCTGCCAAAGGTTCGCTGGCAAGGCTCTGCAGGCTCTTGCTACCATCGATGCCTGGCTTGCCATTAGGAATATGAATTTCTAGCAAGCGCTGACTTGCAAATAGCGACATGGACTGACCAAACTCGGTGATTTGTGCCCAATTAAAATATCGGTCAACAGTGAGGCTGGTGCGTTCATCAAAGCCCAATTGGCGTGCTTTGTTGCGAATGGCGTCTAGACACTCGCGTTGAGATAAAGGCTCATCTCCAGCAAGTACGTAAAGAGGGAGGTGCTGCTCCAGCTGTTGGGGGGCTAAGTTCATGTCCCTATTGGCTGAGTTTTGCTTTAGGTTTTTGTGCAACTAGGCGACGAAGAATTTCGCGGACTGCGTCGCGGCGCATATCTTCGTAGAGTTGTGCTTCTTCATAAGATTTTGCTAGCAACTCTGTATCTAAGTATGAGAAATCACGACGGCCTTCAACTATTTGTACTGGCCCCCATAGCTCGTCAGATGCGCTCTTGATGCGGAAGTTGACGCGATAAAACAGTTCGAACTCGCGTACCGTACCTGTACCGCCCAAAGAGAGAATGCGTTTCTCTGTGCCTTCATTCATCATGTCCACCAAAATTTGTGCTTCTTCTGGCGCTTTTACGACCGTGACGCCATTTGATTTAAGTGAAACATTTAGATCTCTAGAAATGCTCAGAGATTGGTTGTTGATGTGAATTTTCTCAAAAGATAGATCAGCCAGCCCACGCAAATGGAAGCCGCACGCCACTAACAGAGTGGTGGTCACAAGCACGATGAGATGACGTGCGATATTGGGCATGAGGTTGGTTTGCAAAGTTTTATCCCACAACAATGTTCACGAGTTTATTTGGTACAACGATGATTTTACGCACAGTTGCGCCATCTTCTAAAAATTTTTGCACAAAAGGTTGGGCGATAGCGTGTTGTTCAATCGCTTCTTTCGCCATTGTTTTTGCAACCGTGATGCTGCCGCGTAGCTTGCCGTTCACTTGCACTACAAGTTCTACTTCATCTTGCACCATTGCAGATTGGTCTGCACTTGGCCAAACCGCATCTTCAATATTCGAGCCTTTAAGCTCAGCCCATAAAGCTTGGCAAATATGCGGCACGATAGGAGAGAGTAGCAAAGTCACATTCTCAAGCACTTCTTGTCGCACACTGCGAGTTGTCGCATCGCCACCCTCTACTCGGCTATAAGCATTCATCAACTCCATGACTGCTGCAATAGCGGTATTGAATGCGTGGCGACGACCGTAGTCATCGCTAATTTTTTCTATGGTTTGATGTAGCTGACGGCGCAAGGTTTTGAGCTCGCCACTTAGTTCACCAGCTGTGTAAGCGGCTACTGGACCTGCTTCTAAGTGTGTCGCCACAAAAGTCCAAAGACGTTTTAAGAAGCGATGCGCACCTTCAACACCGCTATCTGCCCACTCCAAACTTTGTTCTGGTGGCGCAGCAAACATCATGAATAAACGGGCAGTGTCGGCACCATAGGTATCGATTAATTCCTGAGGGTCAACCGTATTGCCCTTGGATTTACTCATTTTGGTGCCGTCTTTTAACACCATGCCTTGCGTAAGCAAGTTAGTGAAAGGCTCATCATTTTTAAGCAAGCCAACGTCGCGCATCAGCTTGTTAAAAAAGCGTGCGTAAAGCAGATGCAAAATAGCATGCTCAATGCCGCCAATATATTGGTCAACTGGCAGCCAGTAATTGGCGCGTTCATCTACCATGCCGCTGTTGCAATCGTGGCTGGCATAGCGCGCAAAATACCATGAAGACTCAAAGAAAGTGTCCATGGTGTCAGTTTCACGTGTTGCCTTGCCATTGCAAGTTGGGCAAGTTGTTTCGTAAAAACTCGGATCTTTTTTAATTGGTGAACCTACGCCATCCATCACGACGTCTTCTGGTAGGCGAACTGGCAATTGCTCAGCAGGTACAGGCACTTCGCCACAGCTATCACAATGTACGATAGGGATAGGGCAGCCCCAGTAACGTTGACGTGAAACACCCCAATCGCGCAAGCGATATTGGGTGCGGCGTTTGCCTAGATTTTTTGCATTTAAAGTTTCAGCGATTTTTGCAGAAGCAGCCTCAAAATCCAAGCCGTCAAATTCACCTGAATTAAACAACACGCCATGTTCTGTATAGGCGGTTTTCAGTGGTGATTCAAGCTCGCCATTTTGAGGCTTGATGACGGATTTCATAGGCAAACTGTATTTGTTTGCAAACTCAAAATCGCGTTCGTCATGCGCTGGTACGGCCATGACTGCGCCTTCACCATAGCTAATCAACACATAGTTGGCTACCCAAACAGGCAATTGTTCGCCTGTGATTGGATGCTGCACAAACAAGCCAGTGGCCATGCCTTTTTTCTCAGCGGTGGCGATGTCGGCTTCTGCAACGCTCCCCATTTTGCATTCTTGAATAAACGCTTGTAGCGCAGGGTTGTTTTCTGCCGCTTGCGTAGCTAAAGCATGTTCTGCAGCGACCGCCACATAAGTTGCACCCATTAAAGTGTCTGGGCGAGTGGTGTAAACCTTGAGATTGCCGTTGCCGCCCACGATGGGAAACTCGACTTCACAGCCATAGCTTTTGCCTATCCAGTTGCGTTGCATGGTTTTGACTTGCTCAGGCCAGCCCTCAAGCTTGTCGAGATCGGCCAATAGCTCATCCGCATAGGCCGTGATTTTCATGAAGTATTGCGGAATATCGCGTTTTTCAACCACCGCGCCAGAGCGCCAACCTTTGCCGTCAATCACTTGCTCATTGGCAAGCACGGTTTGGTCGACAGGGTCCCAGTTCACCGTCGATGTTTTTTTGTAAATCAGACCTTTTTTGAAAAGCTCGGTAAATAACCATTGTTCCCAGCGGTAATACTCGGGGGTACAAGTCGCGATTTCTCTATCCCAAGAAATGGCCAAGCCCAATGATTTTAATTGGGCTTTCATGTGCTCGATATTGCTATAAGTCCAGCCAGCAGGCGCTACGTTGTTCTTAATCGCGGCATTTTCAGCAGGCAAGCCGAATGCATCCCAGCCCATAGGCTGCATTACATTAAAACCACGCATGCGGTGGAAGCGGCTTAATACATCGCCGATGGTGTAATTGCGAACGTGGCCCATGTGCAAACGACCACTAGGATAAGGAAACATCGACAAGCAATAATACTTAGGTTTATCGCTGTTTTCTGTCGCTTTAAATGTTTGTTTGCTCTCCCAATATTGCTGGGCTTTTTGTTCGATTTCTCTAAATGGATACTGCTGTTGCATGGCGGATGATTATTTTCGTTTGGGTTAATAATTAAACATTAAATCTAAAGTGCATTACATCGCCATCTTGCACGATGTATTCTTTGCCTTCCAAGCGCATTTTGCCGGCTTCTTTGGCACCTTGCTCACCTTTAAATTGTACGTAGTCGTTGTAGCCAATTACTTCGGCACGAATAAAGCCACGCTCAAAGTCAGTATGAATAACCCCTGCGGCTTGTGGTGCGGTTGAGCCTTTGCGAACGGTCCAAGCGCGCACTTCTTTAACGCCCGCGGTGAAGTAAGTTTCTAAGCCAAGCAGGCTATAAGCAGCGCGAATCACGCGGTTTAAGCCTGGCTCATCTAAGCCTAATTCAGACAAGAAAAGTAGTTTTTCTTCATCTTCTAAGTCAGAAATTTCTGCTTCAATTTTGGCGCAAATGCTCACTACGGGGGCATTTTCTTTTTTGCCTAGCTCGATGATTTTGTCGAGTAGCGGATTGTTATCAAAACCACTTTCGTCGACGTTGGCGATGTACATCACTGGTTTTACAGTAATCAAGCAGAGCGGTTTAATGAGCTGTAATTCATCAGCATCTAAACCCAAAGTACGAACGGCTTTGCCTTCATCCAAGCCTTTTTGCACCTTGGTTAAAACGTTGCAAAGCGCAATGGCTTCTTTATCACCTGATTTAGCTTTTTTGCTTTCGCGCTGCACGGTTTTATCCACGGTTTCCATATCGGCTAAAGCCAGTTCAGTGTTGATGGTTTCAACGTCTGCAAGTGGATCGACTTTGTTGGCGACGTGGACTACGTTAGGGTCATTAAAACAACGCACGACGTGCGCAATCGCATCAGTTTCGCGGATATTGGCTAAGAATTTGTTGCCCAAGCCTTCACCTTTGGATGCGCCAGCTACCAAGCCTGCAATATCCACAAACTCAACAATTGCGGGTTGGGTCTTTTGTGGGTTCACAATCTCAATAAGCGGTTGCATGCGTGGGTCAGGGACTTCAACGATGCCCACGTTGGGCTCAATCGTACAGAAAGGATAATTTTCTGCCGCGATACCAGCTTTGGTAATTGCGTTGAAGAGTGTTGATTTACCTACGTTGGGCAGGCCAACAATTCCGCATTTCATAGTTTTTCCTGACTTCTAAATAGTTCTTAAGGTTTAGTGTGCAATTTTAGCATTGCCTCTTCAAACTTGCCTTGTAATAGCAAAGGTAGAAGGGCGGTGCTTTGGTCTATATTTTGTTCAATCAAGCTTTGTTCATCTCGGGTTGGGGCGTGCAATACAAAATTGGCAACTTGGCTTTTATCGCCAGGATGACCGATGCCGATGCGTAAACGCCAGAAATCGGGGGTGCCAAGCTGCGCAGCAATGTCTTTTAGGCCGTTGTGCCCGCCGTGTCCGCCGCCTTTTTTGAGCTTCACTGTTCCTGGAGCGAGGTCTAATTCATCGTGAATCACTAAGACTTGTTCGGGAGCAATTTTGTAAAATTTGGCAATGGCACCAACGGCGCGGCCGCTGACGTTCATAAAAGTGGTTGGCTTGAGTAGCCAAACTTCTGATGCGCCATGGAGTTTGCCCGCATGACCAAAAAACTTGGCTTCAAGATTGAGCTTGCTGCCAGTTTCGGCGCAGACTTGGTCCACCCACCAGAAGCCCGCATTATGGCGTGTGGCTTCATACTGGGGACCTGGATTGCCTAGCCCGACGATGAGTTTGATGTCGCTCATGCTTAAGTTGTTTGTTGTTTGTAATGCTTAAAATAATAACGCGCGTCCCGGAAAAACCGAAACGCGCGTTAAATATTCATTAAAAAATGAATTAAGCTTCAGGTGCCGCTTCTGGTGCAGCAGCAGATTCAGCTGCATCGTCAGCCACGCTACCGCGTGTTTTAGCGATACTTGCAACAGCCAAATCGTTACCGTGCGCTAATTGAACGAACTCAACGCCTTTAGGTAGTTTGATTTCTGACAAGTGAATTGAGTGACCCATATCTAGGTTAGCCAAATCAACTTCGACAAACTCTGGTAGATCTTTAGCTAAGCAGCTTACGTCAGCTTCTGTGTTGATGTGAGCTACGATACCACCACTCAATTTAACGCCTGGCGCAATTTCAGCATTTACAAAGTGGAAAGGCACTTTAACGTGAATTTTTTCAGTTGCGCTTACGCGTTGGAAGTCGATATGTTGCAAAGTGTTGCGAACTGGATGCAATTGATAGTCACGTAGTAAAACAGACTCTTTTTTGCCATCAAGATTTAGATCGATAATCGATGCATGAAAAGCTTCATGGCGGAATTCCATGAACAATGCTTTTGCATCAAATTCAACGCTCACTGCGTCTTTGCCAGCACCGTAAACGACACCAGGCACTTTAGATTCGCGGCGAAGACGGCGGCTCGCACCCGTACCTTTCGCTGAGCGTAATGTAGCTGTAATTGTAATTGCCATTTGTAACTCCTAAATTTGCTAAAAATTATTTCTAGCTTTAAAAAACTGTTATCCGCGACCAGATAACAGGGATGTGGCGAACTGATTGCTCAGCTCACCGAAACTTAAATATAAATATTCTCTAAATCTTCAAATAATGAGCTCACAGAGTCTTCATTACTAATGCGTCTAATGGTTTCAGCCATTAACTCGCCTACGCTTAACTGGCGAACTTTTTTACATGCTGCAGCATCGGCTCTTAAAGGAATAGTGTCCGTTACCACCAGTTCATCAAGCTCTGATGCGTCAATACGTTCAATAGCTGTGCCTGATAAAACAGGGTGTGTGCAATAAGCCACAACTTTAACGGCACCTTTAGCTTTTAATGCAGAGGCAGCTTCACATAAAGTGTTTGCTGTATCCACCATGTCATCCATGATCACGCAAGTGCGGCCTGTCACGTCACCGATAATATTCATTACTTTTGCGACGTTAGGTTTTGGGCGACGTTTGTCGATAATCGCCAAGTCTGCACCCATTTGTTTTGCAAGTGCACGGGCACGGACTACGCCGCCAACATCTGGTGAAACCACCACCACGTTTTTGTATTTTAGCTTGGTTAAATCCGCTAACAACACTGGTGAGGCATACACGTTGTCCACAGGAATTTCAAAAAAACCTTGGATTTGATCAGAGTGCAAATCCATAGTCAGCAAGCGATTGACGCCAACGCTGGTGAGCATGTTGGCGACAACTTTTGCAGTAATTGCCACACGCGCTGAACGAGGACGA
>JBDLQN010000017.1:0-14479 GCA_039800585.1 Pseudomonadota bacterium | reverse complement strand
TCTTCTGGGCGAGCACGGTACTTGCGCGCAGTCGCATGAATGCTTTGAATTCGCGCCTCAACCTCTGATAAGCGCTCTGGGTCTAGCTCCGCACGCTGCAAATAACGGTTAAGAAAACGATCGGTTTCTTCAATCTGAATAATGGCTGAATCCAATGTGCTTAAAGCTTCGTCGAGGCTAGCATCGTAATCACGCAAGCCCTGCAACTTGGATTGCGCAACCGAGAGCTGGCGCAAAGCAGAAACCTCTGCTTCTGACAGCAACTCGCGGCATTGCTCGCAACCCGAAAGCAAACCAGCGCCATTCGACAAGCGACTATGCTCCTGCTGAAGCCCATCCCACTCTTCTGCCGCAAACGCCAATTGCTTTAATTCACGCACTTTATCGCGTAGTTCAGCCAGCTCATCGGCATACTTGCTGGCATTCTGCTCCATTTCAATACGACGCTGATGCAAGCTTTGCCAATGCTTATATGCTTGGGCAGTTTGGTCTGCCACATCGGTCAAGCCACAAAAATTGTCGAAAATCTCGCGTTGCGTAGCAAGCTTTAATAAAGAGTGATGGGCATTTTGGCTGTATATATCTACCAAAAACTCGCCTGCATCGCGCAGTTGCTGAACGGTGGCAGGCTGCCCATTGAGAAACGCTCTAGAACGTCCATCCGCATAAATCACACGGCGACATAACAATTGATCGTCATCATTGGGAATTTCATTGTCTTGCATCCAAGCTTTTAAGGCTTGCAGCTTAGCGATATAGAAACTTGCGCTAATTTCAGCTTTTTCACAACCTGAGCGAATAACGCCAGCCTCCCCGCGCGCACCCATCGCTAGGGATAAAGCATCAATCAAAATGGATTTGCCAGCGCCAGTTTCACCCGTTAGCACGGTAAAGCTAGGCTCAAACTCGATGTTTAAGGCATCAACAATCACAAAATCACGAATGGAAAGCGTTTGCAGCATGATTCGGCTGGATTAACCCCAGTTAAGCTTTTGCCTCAACATCGCATAGTGGCTATGCCCGGCAGGATGTAGCAAGTTGACCGTTTTTTGATCACGCTGAACGAGAATTTTGTCGCCCAACTGCAAATCGATTTGTAGCTGACCATCCAAATGGACAGCCGCATCCTCAGCATGCACCAAGGTAATTTCGATTTTGCTCGCGCTGTTAAAGGCAATAGGACGATTACTTAATGTATGTGGACAAATAGGCACCAGCGTAATGGCATCTAATGTTGGGTGCAAAATTGGACCGCCCGCCGAAAGCGCATAGGCGGTAGTGCCGGTAGGGGTCGCTAAAATCAATCCGTCCGAACGCTGCTTGTGGACAAACTGCCCGTCAACATTGACTTCCAGCTCAATCAAACGAGACATGCCTGATTTATTCACCACCACATCATTCATGGCGAGACCACGGCTCACTTCTTTTCCGTTTCTGATAATCGAAGCCGTTAATAGGATGCGCTGCTCTATATTGAACGCTCCCGAAAGAATCTTGCGCATTTCCTCCAGCATATTGGCCGAGCTGACATCCGTCAAAAAACCGACGCGCCCTTGATTGACCCCTATCAGCGGAATATCACTTTGGGCTAGCTGACGAGCCACAGTAAGCATGGTGCCATCCCCGCCCAACACCACTGCCAAATCAACGCGGGAAGCAATCTCATCCATGGTTAGACACTCATAACCTTGAATAGCACAATGCTGAGCCGTGTTTTGCTCCACAACAACATTAACTTGCTGCTCGGACAAGAATTGCGCCATTTTGAGTACGTTTTCGCGCATCTCAGGGGCTTTATATTTGCCGATCACCGCAATCTGATTAAATGCATTTTTCATGCTTGGCATTTAATCACATTCGGGCCTCACATAGAAGTCTCGCCCAAGAGCTTTTCACGGCGACTTTTGAATTAAGTGATTGAGCTTGATATGATAGGAGCGAAAATGCAATCAACCAAACACCATGTTAGATCAACGCGCACAAATCCTTTTAAAAACCCTAGTTGAACACTACATCAGCGATGGCCAACCCGTTGGCTCTCGCACCTTATCGCAGTGTTCGGGGCTAGACTTAAGCCCTGCCACCATTCGCAATGTAATGTCTGACCTTGAGGAAATGGGCTTTGTAGCCAGCCCTCATACCTCTGCTGGCCGCATCCCAACGCAGCGTGGTTATCGTTTTTTTGTGGACACTTTACTCACCGTTCAGCCTATGCAGCACCAAGAAATTCAGCGGCTCAAAACTGAATTTTCATCTCCAGACCCACAAGAGCTGATTTCATCAGCCGCCTCTATGCTCTCAGAATTGAGCCAGTTTGCCGGTTTGGTGATGATTCCCAAGCGCAAAAGCATCGCTTTTAAGCACTTGGAGTTTGTGCCGCTTTCTGAAAAACGCATTCTGGTGATTATTGTTACCACAGACGGCAATGTACAAAACCGTATTATTCTCACCGAAAAACCTTATTCAGCAGCAGAGCTAGTACAAGCGACCAATTTCTTTAATCAACATTATTCGGGCTTTACATTTGAGCAGGCGCAGCAAAAATTGCATGAAGAGCTTAAACAAATGCAATCCGACATGACCCGTTTGATGGCGGCCGCCCTAGATGCAAGTGGCAAAGCGTTAGAAAAAGACCGCGACAATGTGGTGATTTCTGGTGAGCATAATTTACTGCAAGTGGATGACTTATCCACCAACGTCAACTCACTGCGCAAATTATTTGAAATTTTCGAACGTCGCACCTCCCTTATGCAATTACTTGATAACAGCCATCGTGCTGAAGGGGTGCAAATTTTTATTGGTGGCGAAAGTGGCTATTTGCCGCTGGATGAATGCAGCATGGTCACCGCGCCTTATGAAGCTAACGGCCAAGTGATGGGCACACTAGGGGTGATTGGCCCGACACGTATGGCTTACGAGCGAGTGATTCCGATTGTGGATGTCACTGCGAAACTTCTATCCAGCGCGCTATCTAACACTTAATATTTTTTCATACAGAGAACCTATGGCTTATTTCAATCCAGAACCTAATTATCAACATGGCGATCAAGCCAAAGTCGGCATTCTTTTGGCCAATTTAGGCACGCCAGATGCGCCAACAGCCAAGGCGCTCAAGCGCTATCTCGGTCAATTTTTGATGGATAGACGGATTGTCGAAGTGCCGCGCTTTATTTGGTGCTGGATTTTGCATTGCATTATTTTAGTGTTTCGCCCCAAAAAATCTGCCGAGAAATATGCTTCGATTTGGACAGCGGAAGGCTCACCGCTCATGGTAAACGCCATGAAGCAAAAACAATTACTCACAGAAGTCTTAGCCAAAAAAATTGCCTCGCCATTGGTGGTTGAGTTGGGCATGAGTTATGGCAATCCCAGCATGGAGTCCGCGATTGCTAAACTAAAAGCGCAACACTGCAACAAGATTTTGGTATTTCCCTTATATCCACAATACGCTTCTAGCAGCACCGCAGCCTCGCTAGACGCCATTTGGAAAGTTCTACTCAAAACCCGCAATGTCCCTGCCATTCGCACCATACGCAATTATCACGACCACCCCGCTTATATTCAGGCTTTGGCTGACAGCGTATTGCAGCATTGGGCTATCAATGGCCGCCCAGAAAAACTGGTCATGAGTTTTCATGGCGTGCCTAAAATGCACCTACTCAAAGGCGACCCCTACCACTGCGAATGCATGAAAACAGGTCGTTTATTGGCAGAAAAATTAGGCTTGAGCAAAGAAGAATATAGTCTCGCATTTCAATCTCGCTTTGGTCGTCAAGAATGGCTCAAGCCTTATCTGGCAAATACGCTAGAAACCCTTGGTAAAGCCAAAACTAAACGCGTGGATCTCATCTGCCCAGGCTTTAGCAGCGACTGCTTAGAAACCTTGGAAGAAATCGCCATGGAAGGTAAGCATATTTTCCAAAGCAACGGCGGCGGTGAATACCACTACATTCCATGCCTAAATGGTCGTGAGTCTTGGATTGAAGCAATGGGCACCATCGCTATGGAAAACCTACAAGGCTGGGTTTCTGCAGAGTGGGATGCACAAGAAGCCCAAAAACAAGCGAATTTGACGGCGCAACGCGCTCAGGCATTGAGCGAAAATCAGTCTAACTAAAATCAATCTAAGCGTTTATAATTTGAGGATAATTATTTTTAGGCATTTGACATGATTATTATTACTGGCGGCGCAGGCATGATAGGTAGCATGATTGCTTGGCACATCAATACCGTGCTGGGCCGCGAGGACGTTGTGATTGTGGATGACATTCAGCATCCAGAGCAATGGCAGAATCTAGTTAAACGTCGCCACTTAAATTACTTGGACAAAAGCGAGCTAGCTTGTTTTTTAGCTGGCAAACCCAAAGTGGACGCGATTATTCACATGGGCGCCATCAGCGCGACCACAGAACGTGATTTCAACAAGCTCGTCGAAAACAATATCCGTTACAGCCAGTTTTTATGGGAATGGTGCACAGAAAACAAAGTGCCATTTTTATATGCCAGCTCAGCAGCCACTTATGGCGCAGGCGAACAAGGCTATGACGACGCTTGCGATATCAACAGCTTACGTCCCCTCAATGGTTACGGCTATTCAAAACAATTTTTCGACCAATGGGCACTGAAGCAAAAAAATAGCCCACCACAATGGCAAGGCTTTAAGTTCTTCAATGTCTATGGCCCTAACGAATATCACAAAGAACGCATGGCCAGCGTGGCCTTTCACAGCTTTAACCAGTTTAAAGCCCAAGGCACCGTTAAACTATTTAAGAGCCATTTAACAGGCTATGAAGATGGCATGCAATTACGTGACTTTGTTTATGTCAAAGACGCTGCGGCGGTCGTCGTGCACTTTTTAAACAATCTTTGTGAATCTGGCATTTACAACATAGGCACAGGCCAAGCCCGTGCATTTAAAGATTTGGCGTCTGCAGTCATGACCAGCCTAGGTGAAACCCCCAATATCACTTACATTGATATGCCAGAAGACTTGCAAGGTAAGTATCAATATTTCACTGAAGCCAACATGGAAAAATTGACCGCCACTGGCTACACACAGCCATTTCATAGCTTGGAAGAAGGGGTGCGCGATTACGTGCAAAACTACCTGATGCAAGCTGACCCTTATTGCTGAGCGACTATCACAATGAATTCAACACAAAATTTACAAAATGCTATCGCTGAACATCAAGCCATGTTCGCAAAACTTGGCGAACTGATTCCCCAAATCGCTGCTGTCGCTGAAGAGCTAAAAGCTTGTCTAAAACGTGGCGGAAAAATCTTGCTCATGGGCAATGGCGGAAGCGCAGCGGATAGCCAACATATTGCAGCTGAAATTGTGGGGCGCTACAAAAAAGAACGTCGTGGTTTGCCTGCCATCGCCTTGACTACAGATACTTCAATTTTGACTTCTGTCGGCAACGACTATGGCTACGACTATATTTTTGCTCGTCAGATTGAAGCGCTTTGTCGTCCTGAAGACATTGTCATTGGCATTACCACCTCAGGCAATAGCAAGAATGTCGTTGCTGCGATTGAAGAAGCCAACAAAATAGGCGCAACCACTATCGGGCTTACCGGCGGCTCTGGTGGCAAGCTTTCTAGTCTTTGCAAATTCAACTTGGTAATGCCATCGAGCGACACGCCACGCATCCAAGAAGCCCATATTTTTGTTGGTCACAGCCTATGTGATTTACTTGAGTCAGACTAATGAATACCAAGCTTATCAACGCCGTTAAACAATTCCCGCAATCAGACAAATGGGTGCTGGTCATTGGCGACCTTATGCTAGACCGCTATTTAGTTGGCGATGTGCAACGCATTTCTCCAGAGGCGCCTGTGCCTGTTGTGTTGTTAAAACAGCAAAATGACCGTGCAGGCGGCGCTGCTAACGTGGCGGCTAACCTAGCCGAACTTGGCGTAGAAACACATATTGCAGGTTGTGTTGGCCAGGATACGGAAGCGTCTATTTTGCTTGGCTTGATCAATCGCTTAGGCATTAGTACAGACGCGGTGATTCATTCTGAAACTCGCCCAACGACTGCTAAAACACGCGTGATGAGCTCACACCAGCAAATCGTGCGTATAGACCAAGAAAGCGCTGAAGCATTTAACCAAGCCGAATCAACAGAATTGCGTGTGCGCATTGATGAAGCACTTAAAAATAAACCGGCCATCGTGATTCTTTCTGACTATGCCAAAGGTGTACTCAGCGACACGATGTGCAAAGCCATTATCAAAGAATGTAATTTTGCTGGCATCCCTGTCATTGCCGACCCCAAGGGTTTGGATTACAGCAAATATCAAGGGGCTACTGCACTGACCCCCAATAAAAAAGAAACCGCGGAAGCTTGCGGCGTGAGCATCAATGACAATCCCGCTTTATTAGCTAACGCGAAAGAGCTGAAGAAGAAATTGGGTCTGCAGTTTTTAGCAGTCACTCGTGGTGAAGAAGGGATTAGCTTGCTTGAAGCCAGCGAAGAACACCATATCGCGGCCACAGCAAAACAAGTATTTGATGTTTCGGGCGCAGGTGACACCGTCATTGCCACATTGGCGGCTGGCTTAATCCACGGATTAACAGCGCAACAGGCACTAGAATTAGCCAATACAGCAGCAGGCATCGTAGTCGGCAAAGTCGGTACCGTGCCGATTAATCACGATGAATTGCTGAATGAGTTGAGCAGCAAAGATGCGACTGAGCAAGCCGATAAAATTACGGACTTGGCGAATTTAACTAACAAAGTCGCCGCATGGAAGGCTGCGAAACAAAAAATCGTATTCACTAACGGCTGCTTTGATTTACTGCATGCAGGCCACGTTACCTATTTAGAAGCTGCAAAGAAAACGGGCGACAAACTGATTTTAGGATTGAATACTGATCGCTCTGTAAGCGCGCTCAAAGGTCCAACCAGACCTGTTATACATGAAAACGACAGAGCTCGCGTATTAGCAGCTTTGGAAGCGGTGGATGCCGTGATTCTTTTTGACGAAGACACGCCACTGAATTTGATTCATGCGATAAAACCCGATGTGATTGTCAAAGGTGACGATTACACGGAAGACCAAGTGGTAGGCGGTAAAGAAGTAAAATCTTGGGGCGGCGAAGTGAAGCTTATTCCTTTGGTGCAAGGCCGCAGCACCAGCAAAATCATCGAAAAAATGGCGCAGTAACAGGCGCTCTGCATCTTTGTGGCAAAAGCAAGCGTAGCAGAAAAAATCTTAGTCCTAGGCCCAGCCTGGGTCGGCGATATGGTCTTAGCGCAAAGCCTATTTAAAACACTAAAAAAAGATCATCCTGACTGCCAAATTGATGTCGCAGCGCCCGCTTGGACATTACCTTTGCTAGAGCGCATGCCAGAAGTTAGCCAGGCAATTCCACTCCCCTTTAAACATGGTGAATTAGCTTTTTGGAAACGCATTCAGTTTGGCAAAAGTCTAAGAAATCATGGCTATACTCAAGCCATTATTCTGACCAACTCGTTAAAATCCGCACTACTCCCTTTTGCGGCAAACATTCCTCGCCGCACCAGTTTTTTGGGCGAAATGCGTTATGGCCTGATTAACGACATTTACCCTCTTGATAAAACAAAACTTCCGCGCACTGTCGATCGTTTTGTTAGCTTAGGGTTAGCCAAAAACAGCGTAATGCCTAAAAAGATAAGTCATCCGCAATTATCTGCAGACAAAAAGAATGCCATCGCTACGCTTAAACGGCTGAAAAAAGAAAGCCCAAGAAACAAAGTGCTAGGTTTGTGTCCAGGCGCAGAATATGGTGAAGCCAAACGCTGGCCTGCCGAGTATTACGCTGAGGTGGCAAATGCCGCATTAAACAAGGGCTGGGAGGTTTGGCTGTTTGGCTCGGATAAAGACATCCCCGTCACCAATGCAATCAATCGCTTATGTGGGCATCAATGCCTAGACTTAGGTGGCAAAACCAAGCTTGGAGAAGCCATAGATTTGATGTCGCTATGTGACACCGTCATCAGCAATGATTCTGGGCTGATGCATGTTGCAGCAGCATTAGGTAAAAAGCTAATTGCGGTTTATGGCTCGTCTGACCCGCACCACACACCGCCCATGAGCAGCAAAGCGCTTATTGAATATCTAGGATTGAAATGCAGCCCTTGCTTTGAGCGTAGCTGCCCACTCAAAAGTGCCGACCAGCGAATGAAATGTCTAAAGGGAATCAGCTCAGCGCAGGTAATTGCTCGAATTCAGTTTTAGGCGCTCAAGGCTTTTTATAATAAGCCTGATACCAAGCTGCAAATTTGCGAATGCCATCGGTTAGCGGTGTAGATGGTTTAAATCCAACCCAGCCTTCCAGCGCAGAAGTATCCGCATAAGTCGCTTTCACATCTCCTGCTTGCATAGGCAAAAATTCTTTTTCAGCGACTTTGCCAAATGCATGCTCCATGATGCCAATAAAATCCATCAGCTTTTCTGGCTGGCTGTTGCCAATATTGAAGATGCGATAAGGCACATGGCTGCCTTCTTGAGGAGCGGCTGGCTTATCTAGGACGCGAACCACGCCTTCGACGATGTCATCCACATAAGTAAAGTCGCGCATCATATCGCCATGATTAAACACTTTAATTGGCTTGTTGCTCAAAATAGCATCGGCAAACAAGAATGGCGACATGTCTGGGCGACCCCAAGGGCCATACACGGTAAAGAAACGTAGCCCTGTTGTCGGCAAACCATATAAATGGCTATAAGTATGCGCCATCAACTCATTAGCCTTTTTAGTCGCCGCGTATAAGCTAACTGGCGTATCTACCGTATCTTTTTCACTAAATGGCATTTTGGTATTGCCGCCATAAACACTAGAGGAGCTGGCATAAACCAAATGGTTGACATGATGGTGACGACAACCCTCTAGGACATTGGTAAAGCCGACTAAGTTACTTTGTACATAGGCATTTGGGTTTTGTAAGGAGTAACGAACGCCAGCTTGAGCTGCCAAGTGAACGACGCGACCAAATTTCTCTTGTTTGAATAGATTGGCCGTGGCTTCAACATCTGCCAAATCAAGCTTAATGAACTTAAAATTTGCAGCTTGAGCATGCTGAGCAATTTGTTCTAAGCGTGCCTGCTTTAGGCTGACATCATAATAATCGTTCAGATTATCAACGCCTACGACTTGGTCGCCACGCGACAACAATTGCAAGGTCACGTAGTAACCGATGAATCCCGCTGCGCCAGTAACAAGAACTTTCAACGTTATGCCTTATAAATCCTGCGTCACTTTGCGATGACGAGAAATTAAAATGAGATTTCTGGCGTATACAAAGGTACCAGGAATCTGACCAAGAATAATCACGGGCTCTGCTTTGTGGATGCCGTAAGCCAGGACAGTGAGTCCACCAATTAAACTGAAATACCAAAAACTGACTGGGATAATACTTTTTTTATGGCGTTCACTATGCAGCCACTGAACAATAAAGCGCATCATAAACAGCATTTGACCTACTAGCCCAATACACAGCCAAATCAAATCACCATTGGAAGTTTTATCCAAATAGTGTTGAGCAGCTTCAACAATATGGGCAAAAAAAGTGGCGAGGCCTTGTTCCATTATTTTTCCTGTTATTTCTCGCTATTATTTTTCATCTGCCACAACAGGCAATTTCGCGCGCCTTTGTAACCAGGCAACACCAAACAAATCAACAACACCTACCATCAATCTATCCAAAGTGCCGTAGTTGGAGCGTCCAAACTCACGATTTCGATGGCTGACGTGTACAGAACGTATTTGACCGCCACGACGCTTAATTAAAGCGGGCATAAAGCGGTGCATATGGTCAAAATAAGGCAGATCCAAATAGGCTGCTTTTGAAAATAGTTTCAACCCACAGCCAGTGTCTGGGGTATCGTCACGCAACATTTTTGAACGCACGGTATTAGCGACCACAGACGACATGCGCTTAACCCAAGTATCACGGCGGCTTTGACGGCGATTACCGCCTACCAACTCAACCCCTTCTTCTAGGGCAGCCATTAATTTGGGAATATCTGCGGGGTCATTCTGACCGTCACCATCAAGCGTGGCCACCCAGTCATATTTTGCGTGCTTAACACCGGTTCGAACCGCGGTGCTTTGGCCACAGCTAGCAGCATGGCGCACTATTCTGAGCTGTGAATAAGTCTTTTGTAACTGCTCTAATGTTTGCTGCGTATTGTCTGTACTACCATCGTTTACATAAATAATTTCATGCGTCATCCCCTTCAGTGCCGCATCAATCTCAGCAATCAGTGGCGCAACGTTATCTTGCTCGTTGCGCACTGGCACAACGACAGACAGTTTTTTAGGCGGGGGTAATTTGCTCATTATTCAGCAATCTTTTAGGAATTCAGTAAAAAAATTAAGGTGTTATTAAAGCACCAAGATTGGGCAACATTTTTATTTGATGGTCATTGCAAAAGCCACGCCAATCCTCAAGGTCAGTCCAATCACTTAAAAACACAAAATCTAAACCCGCGTTTGTGGAGGCTTGGTAATCATATCGACTATCACCGATAAACAAAGCAGGTTTCGTAATACTACCCTGAGCAAGCTCTCGCGCCAAAATTTGCTCTTTATTGTCAGGGCTGCCAAAAATGCCAGCATCGAATAAATCTGTTAAATTTCGCCGGTTAAATATCTCGCGTAATTCGGCTTGATCACCGCCCGAAATAATCATCCATTTAGCACTGGCCGTTGCCTGGCGAAGCGAAGCAAGAGCCGGAGCAATTTCACAATCCACCAGTAAGCGCTTAACTTCGGCGGTAAACATGCTTAGCAATTGATGAATCGCTTGCTCTGTCACCCCTTGTTGCATAATTTCACGCAAAAAATATTCGAATTTTGGATAGCGTGAAATGCCGCCTAGCTTTAGGTGATGCGCAACCAAAGCTTGGGCCTGTTGCTCATTCGCCCCGAATTTAATCGCCACATCGTGATAAGCCTGAATTTTCAACTGATTAGAGTTGAGCACCACCCCATCACAATCAAATACCAGCGTTTTATATTCTGCTAATGGTCGCATGAATTAAAACTTTTCCCACATAAAGTTAAACCTACAAACAACAAGCTTTTGAGGCTTGCTGATTATAGGTTTAGATGCGCTCAACTGAATTAAGCAGCTGGTTTAATAGCGCTAGCTTCTTTAGCTAACTTAGTAATATGCGCCCAATCACCACGTGCCACTGCATCGGCTGGCGTTAACCATGTGCCGCCACAAACCACCACATTTGGCAAGGCCAAGAACTGAGGAGCAGATTCAACTGTTACGCCACCCGTTGGGCAGAATTTCACATCCCCAAATGGGCCAGCAAAACCTTTTAACAAGTTGATGCCGCCCACAGCGACAGCTGGGAATAGCTTCAAGAAGTAATAGTCATCGGCATTCGCCATCATGATCTCAGAGCCTGTTGAAACACCAGGCAACAAGGGTAAACCAATTTGACGTGAAAACTGACCTAACTCGCTTGTATAGCCTGGGCTCACCGCGAATTTACAACCCGCATCTTTTGAAGCTTGCGCGTCTTTTTTGTTGCGCACGGTACCAGAGCCCAAAATCGCCTCAGGAACGGCTTTAGCAATGGCTTCCATACCAGCCAATGCACATGAAGTACGCAAGGTCACTTCCAATACTTTAATACCGCCTTCTAACAGAGCCTCTGCCATTGGCACAGCATCCTCAACGCGGTTAATCACAATCACTGGAATGACTGGACCTTCTTTTGCTAAATCTAATGTATTCATCATTTGTTTACTTTATATTTTCGAATTAATAATCTTTAAAAATTAACTGCAAAAGCTGTTTCAAAATGTATGAATTCAAGGCATTTGAGCGCAGACAGTGCAACTGGCACGGCAAGCGAAAATAACGAGGAATTCATGCGCTTTTCAAACGGCTTATAACCAGGTGACTGCGCCTTCTTCAGCAGTCAACACATTTCTACGCATCCCACCAAACAGCTCGCGGCCCATTCCATGCGCATTGGAGAAACGTTTTGCATCAGTTAGCTCTTCAACTTCGCGTGCGCGCCAGACATCTTCATCCACTAAAGCATTGACGGTACCTGCGGTGATATTTAAACGAATAATATCGCCTGTTCTTACCTTGCCAATTGCACCGCCAGCAGAAGCTTCTGGTGACATGTGAATCGCAGCAGGAACTTTACCTGATGCGCCGCTCATGCGACCGTCAGTCACAATCGCCACTTTAAAGCCTTTTTCTTGAAGCACAGAAAGTGGTGGCGTTAATTTGTGTAGTTCTGGCATGCCGTTGGCTTTAGGGCCTTGATAACGCACAACCGCCACAAAGTCTTTTTCCAATTCGCCACGCTCAAAAGCGGCAAGTAACTCTTCTTGCGCATCAAATACCACGGCTGGCGCTTCAATAATGTGTCTATCTTCTGGCACAGCAGAACTCTTAATGACTGAACGGCCAAGATTGCCTTGCAACAACAACAAACCGCCAGAAGCACTAAATGGCTTAGAAGATGAGCGCAGAATCGTTTCATCCGGGCTTTCTTTAGGAAGCTCGGTCCAGCTTAATGCCTTGCCATCCGTTGATGGCTTTTTGCAATAATCACGCAAACCGCCAATCACGATACTTTGTACGTCATCGTGCATGTAGCCACCTTCAAGCAATTCACGAATCACAAATGAAGGACCACCCGCATTTTGGAACTGGTTAACGTCAGCTTTACCGTTTGGATAAACGCGCGCCAACAATGGTGTATTTTTTGAAAGCTTATTAAAATCAGCCCAGTCAATAATAATGCCAGCAGCACGCGCCACCGCCACCCAATGGATACAGTGGTTAGTACTACCGCCTGTCGCCAACAAGGCAACAATCGCATTAACAATCACACGCTCATCGACCATTTTGCCGATAGGCATGTAACGGTTCTGATGCGTATTCTGCAAGACCACACGAACCGCCTCACGCGTTAAACAAGCACGCAATGGGTCGCTTGGGTGAACAAAGGCTGAACCAGGCACATGCAAACCCATCGCTTCCAACAACATTTGGTTACTATTGGCTGTGCCGTAGAATGTACAAGTCCCTTCACCATGATAAGCGGCAGACTCTGAAGCCAGCAGCTCTGGACGACCAACTAGGCCCTGGGCATATTTTTCACGTACTTTTGATTTCTCAGTGTTATCTAGACCAGTGCTCATCGGGCCTGAAGGCACAAACACACATGGCAAGTGACCAAATTGCAACGCACCAATCAATAGACCTGGCACAATTTTGTCACACACCCCTAGCAACAAAGCCGCATCAAACACATCGTGCGACAATGCCACCGCTGTGCTCATTGCAATGGTGTCGCGAGAAAACAGACTAAGCTCCATGCCTGGCTCGCCTTGGGTGATGCCGTCACACATTGCCGGAACACCACCTGCCACTTGAACCGTAGCGCCGTATTTATGCGCTTCAGTACGGATAATTTCTGGGTAATTGACGTAAGGCTGATGCGCAGACAGCATTTCGTTGTAAGCCGTCACGATACCGATATTAGGCGCTTTTTCAGCCACCACTTTTAATTTGTCGTTTGCTGGCATCGCCGCAAAAGCGTGCGCAACGTTGGCGCAACCCATGCGATCCGCACCGCGAGTACGGCTCGCCATCTTCTCTATACGCTCTAAATAAGCCTTACGGGTTGGGGCACTTCGCTCGCGAATGCGCTCGGTTACTTCATGGAGAATTTGTTTCATAGTATCGCTATAAAAAAGGATGAGGTTAGGTTCTGATTATCGCTCAACGCGAGGCTTATCGTCAATGTTGAAGGCCTGGCATTTCAAGCGGGAACCTGATTAGAAATACCGACTAAGCCCAATTTTCGGTATACTGCAAAAAAACCATCCCACAAGCACATCCATCATGAAAGTTAGCGGATTCACATTCATCAGAAACGGCAGCCTGCTTGGCTATCCATTCGTTGAGAGCATTCGCTCAGCACTTCCTATTTGCGACGAATTCATTGTCGCTGTCGGAGATAGTGAGGATGACACGCTTGCAAAGATTAAAGCCATCAAATCTAACAAAATCCGCATCATTCAAACCCAATGGAATGAAAAGATGCAAGACAGAGGCTTTGTATACGCTCAGCAAAAAATGATTGCGCAATACAACTGCACGGGGGATTGGGCTTTCTATCTGGAGGGCGATGAGGTATTGCATGAAGATGACTTGCCAACAATTCGTGCAGCGATGGAAAAGCATTTGGATAATCCAGAAGTCGAAGCGCTTGCCTTTGATTACCTTCACTTTTTTGGCAGCCCAGATTGGCTAGCGGTCAGCCCTGGCTGGTATCGTCAAGAGTGTCGAATTATCCGCAACACAATCCGCAGCTGGGCGCCAGATGGCCTTTATTTTGTCGTCATGGACCAAAACAAGAAAGGTCGCTATCCCAGAGCCGCTCTAGTAGGTGCGCCAATTTATCATTACGGACACGTTCGCAGCATCGAAGCCATGCGAGA
>JBDLQN010000016.1:0-14828 GCA_039800585.1 Pseudomonadota bacterium | reverse complement strand
ACCAACCAATTTAAGCTACCACCTAACCGCGTGGTGGAACTTGGCTCTCAAGTCTCTTTCTAAGCAATATTATTAAAAAATCGACGGTATGAAATTGAATATAAAAAACCTCTCGTTAGTCTTATTAGCGCTCACCACACTCCAGTTAAGTGGCTGTGCAACTACTACCAAATCTGGCGCGGTTGGTGTTGAACGTAAGCAGTTTATGATGCTTTCATCTAAGCAAGTGGATAGCTTATCCCTGCAAAGCTACAACCAAACCATTAAAACAGCCTCTCAAAAAAACACGCTGAATAACGACGCAAAGACCGTAGCTCGCGTCAAAAATATTGCTGACCGTTTAATTGCGCAAACCGTTGTATTCCGCCCCGATGCAAAAAGCTGGAAATGGGAAGTGAATGTTGAAACGAGCGACCAAGTAAATGCGTATTGCATGCCAGGCGGAAAAATCATGGTTTACACTGGCCTGATTGAGAAAGTTAAAACCACTGACGACGAGCTGGCCGCCGTCATTGGCCACGAAATCGCACATGCTTTGCGTGAGCATGGCCGCGAACGCATGTCTCTTGCTTACGCACAACAAGGTGGCATCGCATTATTGGCAGCTGTGATTGGCTCTAAAAAGAATGCAGCCACAGGCTTAGCTTTAGGTGGCGCCACCTTAGGCACCCAGCTATTCTTTTCACTGCCTAACTCTCGCACTCAAGAGACGGAAGCTGACCGCATGGGTCTAGAGTTATCTGCTCGCGCTGGCTACAACCCAGCAGCAGCGGTGACCTTATGGAAAAAAATGGGCGAAGTAGGTGGCGATAAGCCTGCTGAATTCTTTAGCACCCACCCATCAGACAAAACCCGTATTGCAGACATTGAATCACTACTACCAACAGTGACGCCACTTTACGAGCAAGCCAAAGCCACAAAATAGTGCTGCTAAATACAACGCACGCGGCATTTAAGAATCAGGTAAAATGCCGCCTTTATTTTCTTTCCTATCCAATTTAAATCTAACGGAATTAAGTCATGAGCCAATTACAAACCATTATTGAAGACGCTTTTGAACGTCGCGCTGAAATCAACCCTGGCAACGCTTCAGCAGAGCTTAAAGATGCTATTGCTAGCGTACTTGCTGATTTAGATGCAGGTAAATTGCGCGTTGCTTCACGCAAAGGCGACAGCCAAGAGTGGGAAACACATCAATGGCTCAAGAAAGCGGTTTTGCTTTCATTCCGTTTACAAGACAACGTATTGATGGATGGCGGCTGCACACAGTACTTCGACAAAGTGCCACCTAAATTTGCTGACTACACAGAAGAAGACTTTAAAGCTGGTGGTTTCCGTGTGGTGCCAAACGCGATTGTGCGTCGTGGCTCATTTATCGGCAAAAACGCCGTGCTGATGCCTTCATACGTCAATATCGGCGCTTACGTCGGCGAAGGCACCATGGTAGACACATGGGCGACTGTTGGCTCATGCGCACAAATCGGTAAAAATGTGCACTTATCGGGTGGCGTGGGTATCGGCGGCGTATTAGAGCCAGTTCAAGCAGGCCCAACCATCATTGGTGACAACTGCTTTATCGGCGCACGCTCAGAAGTCGTTGAAGGCGTGGTGGTTGAAGACAACTGCGTAATCTCTATGGGCGTTTACATCGGCCAATCTACAAAAATTTACGACCGCGAAACTGGTTCAGTGACTTATGGCCGCGTACCCAAAGGCTCTGTGGTGGTTTCAGGCAACTTGCCATCTAAAGACGGCAGCTACAGCCTTTACTGTGCAGTGATTGTGAAAAAAGTAGATGAAAAAACACTAGGTAAAGTCGGCATTAACGAATTATTACGCGGCATTTAATTCTTACGCACATTACCTGCAAACAGCCCGTTCGTGGGCTGTTTTGCTTTATAGGCCCGCTTTTACTGTTAAAATGCTTAACATGAAACTTTACGGCATTCCCAACTGCAACACCGTTAAAAAAGCCCGCGATTGGCTTGATAGCCAGGGCATCGCCTATGACTTTCACGATTTTAAAAAGCAAGGTTTGGATACCCAAACTGCTGAAAATTGGCTCACTCAATATCCATGGGAAAAGCTAGTAAACCGTGCTGGCATGACTTGGCGCAATTTAAGTGATACAGAAAAATCCGCGGTGACTGACAATGCATCGGCAATCAATTTGATGTTAAATAAAACCTCAGTCATCAAGCGGCCTATTTTAGAAGACGGCAAGCAAGCATTAGCGCTGGGCTTTGACGAATCTACATACCAACAAATTTTTAAGTAAATCAACCATGAGCAAAACCTTAGAACTTGCCAAAGATTTAATTTCGCGACAATCCAATACCCCGCTAGATGCAGGTTGTCAGGACTTGATGATTAGCCGTCTTGAACCGCTAGGTTTCAAAATTGAGCGTATGCGCTTTGGTGATGTTGATAATTTTTATGCACGCCGTGGCACTTCTGGGCCTTTACTCGTATTTGCAGGGCATACCGACGTCGTACCTACTGGCCCTGTTGATCAATGGCATACACCGCCATTTGAGCCGACTATTAAAGATGGCATGTTGTATGGCCGTGGTGCAGCGGATATGAAGACCTCATGTGCCGCATTTATTACCGCGATTGAGGACTTTCTCGCAAAACACCCTAATCATCCAGGTTCGATTGGTTTATTGATTACCTCTGATGAGGAAGGCGTGGCCATTGATGGCACAGTCAAAGTGGTTGAAGCGCTTAAAGCGCGTGGCGAACATTTTGACTACTGCATCGTTGGTGAGCCAACCTCTAATAAAGTAGTTGGCGACATGATTAAAAACGGTCGTCGTGGTTCACTTTCTGGCAAGCTGATTGTAAAGGGGATACAAGGGCATATTGCCTACCCTCATCTAGTTAAAAATCCTATCCACATGGTCGCACCAGCGATTAAGGACATGGTTGAGACTGTTTGGGACAATGGCAACGAGTACTTCCCGCCCACCTCATGGCAAATTTCCAACATGAATGGTGGCACAGGCGCGACCAACGTGGTGCCAGGGGAAGTGACCATTTTGTTCAACTTCCGCTTTTCAACAGCCAGCACAGAGCAAAATTTAAAAGATCGGGTTTACGCGATTTTGGACAAACATCTGCTTGAATACGATTTAGAGTGGGAATACTCCCCGCCCTACATCACGCCTCGTGGTAATTTGGTGGAAGCTATTTCTGAGGCCATCCAAGAGAGTTACGGCGTCAGCCCAGAGCTTTCAACAACAGGTGGCACTTCAGACGGTAGATTTATTGCGGATATTTGCAAACAAGTGATTGAGTTTGGTCCATTGAATGCAACCATACATAAACTCAACGAATGCGTGGCTGTAGCGGATATTGAGCCGCTCAAAGACACTTACCGCATCACGCTTGAGAAATTATTATTAAGTTAAAGGCAAGACATGGCGCAACAGCTCACAGACTCTCTTTTCACCATTCGCGACTGGCTACGTTATAGCGTCAGTCGTCTCGAAGAAAGTGGCGTTTTCTTTGGGCACGGCACTGACAACGCCTACGATGAAAGCGTATGGTTGGTGATGAGCGCGCTTCATCTGCCTTTAGACACACTGGATAATTTTTTAGATGCCCGCATCACTAAAGAAGAAGCTAAACATTTAGCACACCTAATTGAACGCCGTGTCACCGAGCGCGTTCCAACCGCTTATTTGTTGCGAGAAGCCTGGCTAAAAGGCTTTAAATTCTACGTCGATGAACGCGTCATCGTGCCACGTTCATTTATCGCAGAGTTATTGGAAGATAGCTTGACACCCTGGATTGAATATCCAGAAATGGTAGAAAGTGCTGCTGATATTTGCACAGGTAGCGGCTGTCTTGGTGTCTTGTTAGCCCATGCCTTCCCTAATGCATCGGTTGATGTCGTAGATATCTCGCCTGACGCAATTGCGGTTGCTAATATCAACATCAAAAACTATGCCTTAGAAGATCAAATCACTGCCGTGCAATCCGACATGTTTAGCGGACTAAAAGGCAAAAAATACGATTTGATTATTAGCAATCCACCTTATGTAGATGCCCCTGCGATGTCAGCATTGCCACAGGAGTATCGAAATGAACCCCAAATCGCCTTGGGCAGTGGCGTTGCAGGCTTAGACCATACACATATTTTGCTGAAAGAAGCGAAAAAATATCTTAACGATGATGGTATTTTGGTGGTGGAAATTGGTCACAATCGTGACGCTTTGCTAGATGCTTATCCTGAGCTGCCATTCACATGGCTAGACGTTGAATCAGGCAATGAGTTTGTGTTCTTGCTCACCAAAGAGCAATTGCCTGATTGATCACCTCTTAACTAGCTCGTCTTCTCGGCGTCGTTTTTCTAGCACTTGAGCTGCGGCTTGCTGGAGATTGCTTGCGCGTAGGACGAGTTTGTTCTGTTCTTTCATGCCCAGTTTTTGCATAGCCTGAATTCTCACGATTCGACTTTTCACGGCTTGTTTTTTCACGGCCTGGGGCGTTTCTTTCCTCGTCGCGCTGGCGTTCATGTCTTCTACGTTCGCTAGCTGCCACTCTTTCACGCGCCTCGCGTTTTGGCTTGGGCGTAAAGGCCACGCCAGCTTTTTCTTTTTCGCGCGCAGACAATTGTCTAGGCGGGGTTTTAGGCGTTGCTAAGCCAGCCCACTCAAGCAAACCAGTCACTTCCTTTTGGCTCAACTCAAGCATCATGCCACGCTTCAAACGTGGTGGTAGATTAACAGGGCCAAAACGCACACGCATCAAACGGCTAACTGGCAACTGAAAGGCTTCAAAAAGACGACGCACTTCACGATTACGACCTTCGCGCAAAATGACTTGATACCAATGATTAGAACCTTCACCACCTTGCGGATAAATCACATCAAAGTTAGCAGGCCCATCCTCAAGTTCAATCCCTTGCGTCAGCTGCAACATTTGACCTTCAGTGAGTTCACCAAAGATGCGTACAGCGTATTCGCGTTCGACTTCATAGCGAGGATGCATAAAATGATTCGCCAATTCACCAGAAGTGGTGAAAATTAACAGCCCAGAGGTGTTCATATCCAAGCGACCAATTGCAATCCACTTGGCACCACGAACACGCGGCAACTTATCAAATACACTTGCGCGCCCTTCTGGATCATCCTGACTGACAATTTCGCCTTCTGGCTTATGGTAAATCAGCACTTTGGGCAGCTCAGGCTCAAATGACAGGCGAATTGGGCGACTATCCACACGCACAATATCGTACTCAGAAACCGCTGCGCCCACGGTAGCAACTTGACCATTGATCGTTACACGACCGCTTTCAATCAGCGTTTCCATTTCGCGACGAGAACCTAACCCAGCTAAGGCTAAAAGCTTATGTAAGCGTTGGGTTGGGCCTGTAGGCGCCTCAAACTCTTGGTCCTCGCTTACGACAGGTGCAGGCGCTGGACGTTTAGGTGGGCGTAGTGGACTATTGCGTTGTTGTTGCTTAAAAGGGCGAGCCATATTGAGTGCTTGAGCTTAATTGGGTTGAATGGCGCCCATTTTACCTGCTTAATGAGACTCAGCGTTAGCATCATCCACAAAGTCTTTTTGTGGTGAGCTTTCCCTAAAGCCTAATGCAACTTCATCTAAAGGCGCTTGCATAAAGCTTTCCATAGGCGGCAAGTCAGATAAAGATTTAAGATTCAAATCATCCAAGAAAATCTTAGTCGTTGCATAAAGCGATGGGCGACCAGGCACATCACGCTGCCCCACGATATCAATCCACTCACGCTCGACTAGCTGACGTATGGTATTCGGATTAACCGCAACACCTCGCAGTTCCTCAATATCGCCACGCGTCACAGGTTGGCGGTAAGCAATAATGGCTAGTGTTTCCATCGCTGCTCGTGAATAGCGTTGTGGACGCTCTGGATTTAGCTGTGACAAGAAAGGCGCCAATTCTGGCAATGCTTGAAAACGCCAGCCACTTGCCACTTGCACCAATTCCATACTGGGATTGTCAGACTGCTGCCAATCCTGTTTCAGCTCGTCTAATAACATGCGCAAAGTAGAACGCTCAACGCGCTCGCTAAACAAACGTAGCATCTCATCCAAAGATAGCGGGCTGGCACTGGTCAATAAAGCCGCTTCCAAAACACGCTTCATTTGCAGGATGTTCTGATTATCCATACTCATGCTTGATTGATCTGTAAGTAAATAGGGGTAAAGGCGGCTTGCTGAGTGATGCGCACCAAGCCTTCACGCGCTAACTCCAATATCGCCAAAAAGCAGACAACCAGTTTGGGGATGCCATCTTTTTCAACATCAAACAGCGCCGTAAATTCGAGCATGTTCTGCTCTTTTAAACGACGTAGAATTTGGCTCATATGTTCACGTACAGAAAGTTCGGCTTTGCCCACTTTGTGATGCGCAAAATGGCTAGCGCGCTTAAGCACATTTTGCCAAGCCGCAACCAAATCTTCTAAAGCCACTTGGGGCGGTTGAACCTGCTGAATTTGCTCAAAATAGGCATTAGCCACCATTAAATCCACACCGACTTGTGGTAGCTCATCTAATTTTTGTGCAGCCAATTTAATCGCTTCATATTCCATCAAGCGACGCACCAATTCAGCACGCGGATCATCCTCTGCCGCAATCTCCGCAGGTTTAGGCAATAGCATGCGCGACTTAATTTCTATCAGCATTGCCGACATCAATAAGTAATCTGCCGCCAGCTCTAACTTAAGCGCGTGCATCTTCTCAACATAATCCATATATTGGCGGGTCAGTTCCGCCATTGGAATATCAAGAATATCGAGATTGTGTTTGCGAATTAAGTAAAGCAGTAAATCGAGAGGCCCTTCAAAGGCTTCTAGATAGACTTCCAGTGCATCGGGAGGAATGTATAAATCTTGAGGAAGCGAAGTAATCGCTTCCCCATGAATACGGGGTTCGCTTTGCAGGTGAGCGTCAGCTGCGAGCGTTGCCATCACTTAAGAGTAGCTCAAGCCCATTGCTTCGCGGACTTCACGCATGGTCTCACGTGCCATCTTACGTGCACGTTCACAGCCTTCAGCCACGACATTTTTAATCAGCGTTGGGTCTTCTGCATATTGTCTTGCACGCTCTTGAATCGGCTTCAATTCTTCAAGCACACTCTCAATAACAGGGCCTTTACAGGCGATACAACCAATCCCTGCCGTGCGGCAACCTTGCTGAACCCAAGCTTTTGTTTCATCGCTGGAATAGACCTCATGCAGCTGCCAGACTGGACACTTATCAGGATCGCCCACATCGGTTAAGCGAATGCGTGCTGGATCTGTGGGCATGGTTTTGATTTTCTTCGCCACAGCATCTGGGTCTTCACGCATCGAAATCGTGTTGTTATAAGACTTGGACATTTTTTGACCATCCAAACCAGGCATTTTTGAAGCTGGCGTCAATTTGTATTCTGGTTCGATCAGAATCATTTTGCCGCCGCCTTCAAGATAACCGAGCAGACGTTCACGGTCACCCAGGCTTAAACCTTGCTGCTCTTCAATCATGGCACGGGCCGATTCAAGCGCCTCATCATCGCCAGACTCTTGGTAGCGTGTTCTTAACTCTTGGTACAAACCACCCAATTTGCTGCCAAGCTTTTTAATCGCCGCTTCGGCCTTTTCTTCGTAGCCTTTTTCACGACCATAAATATGGTTGAAACGGCGTGCGATTTCACGGGTAAATTCAATGTGCGGAATCTGGTCTTCACCAACTGGCACTTGGGTAGCCTTGTAAATCAGAATGTCTGCGCTTTGCAACAAGGGATAACCCAAAAAGCCGTAAGTGGATAAATCTTTTTGCGCCAGCTTCTCTTGTTGGTCTTTATACGTTGGCACACGCTCTAGCCAGCCAAGTGGCGTAATCATAGAAAGCAATGTGTGCAACTCGGCGTGCTCTGGCACTTTAGATTGAATGAAGATGGTGGCTTTTGCTGGGTCAACGCCCGCTGCCAACCAATCAATCACCATTTCCCAAACGCTTTCTTCAATAATTTCAGGCGTATCGTAGTGTGTTGTTAAAGCATGCCAATCTGCCACGAAGAACAAGCACTCTTGTTCATGTTGGAGGCGCACCCAGTTTTTCAAAACGCCATGATAGTGACCCAAATGCAAGCTCCCCGTAGGGCGCATACCTGATAAAACGCGTTCAACAGCCATAGTGATTAACAACCAAAAATATAAACGAATCTATTATACGAAAAGGCGCTTAATAAAGCCTAAAAAATTAACTCAATAAAGCGAATAAGCCCATAAATAAATGGCTCCATAATGAAAGCGAGCACGCCAGTTGCTAGCAGCGCAATCAAAATAATAAAACCGTAGCGCTCAATTTGCGCGTATTGATAAGCCAAACGATTAGGCAGCAAGCTAACCGCAATGCGACCTCCGTCCAGTGGCGGCAAAGGCAACAAATTCAACACCATTAACACCACGTTAATCATCACGCCTGCTTGCCCCATGAGCCCAAGCGGTTCGGAATAAATAGAAGGCACCGTCACCGATAACTTAATCATGGCAGCCCAAAAGAGTGCCATCAAAAAATTAGAAGCAGGCCCGGCAGCCGCCACCCACAACATATCGCGCTTAGGGTGACGCAAACGAGAAAAATCCACAGGCACAGGTTTCGCCCAACCGAATAAAATGCCGCCAACTAACAAAGTTAAGGCTGGCAATAAAATCGTGCCTATCGGGTCAATATGCTTAAGCGGATTAAGCGTGATGCGCCCTGCTCTGTCAGCCGTCATATCCCCAAAATAGCGGGCAGCAAAACCGTGCGCCGCTTCATGCACAGTAATCGCAAAAATGACAGGTAAGGCATAAACCGCTATTTTTTGTATATAAGTAAGTTCCATACATTCTCTTTCTATCTTTAAAACCCAAAAGGCGATGCATCACCGCCACCCTGCCTAAGCAATTTAGGTTCGTCGTCCGTTAAGTCAATCACTGTGGTTGGCTCTTCTGGACAAATCCCCGCATCAATCACAAGATCCAATTGATGTTCTAACTGGTCACGAATTTGCCAAGCCTCATGTAATGGCTCAGCTTCCTCTTTGACGGACAATGTCATACTCAACAAAGGCTCGCCCAGAGCTTCCAACAAGGCTTGCGTCGCCACATGATCTGGCACACGCAATCCCAAGGTGCTGCGTTTAGGGTGCTGCAAACGGCGCGGCACCTCACGCGTTGCCTTGAGCACAAAAGTGTACTGTCCCGGCGTATTGGCTTTGAGCAAGCGAAACTGGCTATTGTTAACTTGCGCATAAGTCGCCAATTCGGCCAAATTGCGGCAAACCAAAGTGAAATGATGGCTGTCATCCACACCACGAATTTGACGAATACGCTCTTGCGCATCCTTGTTGCCAATCATACATCCAAGCGCATAGCTAGAATCCGTTGGGTAAGCAATCACGCCGCCATTTTTTAAAATCTCAACAGACTGCTGTATCAGTCTAGCCTGGGGGTTTGCTTCATGAATAACGAAATACTGTGCCATTAGTGCGCCTCTAAGGACATGCCTTGTAACTCAGACCAGTCGTGCCAAACCGGCAGGCAGCTTTCAGGCAAACTTTGAATCATGCCCATATCAATATAGGCATCTTGCTTGCCGTGATAATCGGAGCCAATTGAGGCCGCCAAACTAAACTGGTTAGCCAATTTGGCAAACGTTTTGTACTGGTCCAGCGTATGGCTACCAGTCACCACTTCAATCGCTTGACCACCTAACTCGCGAAACTCATGAATGAGCTCTAACATGGTCACACGACCAATATCATAACGTCCTGGATGTGCGATCACGGCAACACCACCAGCACCTAGTATCCAAGAAACTGCCTCTTCTAGCGTTGCCCAGTGATGTTCGAAATAACCTGGCTTGCCTTTGACCAAATAATGCTTAAAAACAGCACGGGTATTTCTTGCATAGCCTTTTTCGATTAAATAGCGCGCAAAGTGAGTGCGGCTAATAATACCGCCTTTACTATAGGCATAAGCCCCTTCCAATGCGCCCTGAACGCCTATTTTCTCAAGCGCTTCAGCAATCCCCACGGCACGCACGTGACGCCCAGCACGAATTTTGGCCAGCCCTTCAACCAAGGGCGGATAATAAGGATCAATTTTCAAGCCTACGATATGCAGAGTGCGGCGGCGCCAAGTGACTGAAATTTCGACGCCATTAACAAACTGCATGCCATGAGATTCAGCCACTGCACGGGCTTCAGACAAACCATCCACATCATCGTGGTCGGTCAAGGCCAACACACGAACGCCTTTTTCGGCCGCATAATTCACCAGCGCTGTCGGCGTTAACACACCGTCAGAAACCAAAGAATGGGAATGGAGGTCAATCAGCGAACGCATGGAATTAGGCTTACAGAAAATGTTTGCTTGTCAGTCATGGCACATCATAGCAAAATACAGGCTTAGACACACAAAAACCGCCTCCAATATAGGTTCTCGATGAAGATTTTTTTTGATTTATTTCCTGTTATTTTATTTTTTATTACCCTAAAAATTGCCGAAAAAGCTGCCTCAGCTAGCCAAGTATTAGCGGACATTTTAACGACCATAGGCATCAGCACTGCCGTTAAACCTAGCCTTGTGCCGATTATGCTAGCCACTTGCGCAGTCATCGTGGGCAGCATTATTCAAATTATTTGGGCAAAATTGCATTACAAAAAGGTGGATAACACGCTTTGGATCAGTGCGATTCTGGTAACTGTACTGGGCGGCATGACGCTTTATTTTCAAAACGACGCTTTTATTAAATGGAAGCCAACCCTGCTTTACTGGATGTTTGCAGCGGTTTTGATAGGCGCACGCGTTTTTACAAACAAGAACATTATTAAGATGATGATGGGCAAAGAAATCAAGCTGCCTGAATCTATTTGGAACAAACTCAATTTGGCTTGGGCGGTTTTTTTCGCCGGTCTAGGCGTTTTGAACCTGTATATTGCGTTCAACTTCTCAATCGACACCTGGGCCAGCTTTAAGTTATTTGGCACGATGGGTTTAATGTTTGCCTTTGTCATAGTGCAGAGTATCGCGATTAACAAATACATCATCGAGGAAAAATAAATGTGGTACGCCATCACCGCTGAAGACAGCCCGAATAGCCTAGAAAAACGTTTAGCACACCGCCCTGAACATTTAGCGCGATTAACTGCCCTACAAAATGAAGGTCGTTTGTTATTGGCGGGGCCATTTCCTGCCATAGACAGTGTCGACCCAGGCCCTGCAGGATTCACGGGCAGCCTTATTGTGGCTGAATTTGATGATTTACAAGCAGCGACCGAATGGGCAAACAATGACCCTTTTGTTGCGGCAGGGGTTTATGCCAAGGTCACTGTTAAACCTTTCCGCAAAACCCTACCTGCTTAAGGCGCCACATCAATATGTCGCTCATCGAAGAAATTAAAAGCAGACTAGAAAGCCTATCGCCCTTACGTCTTGAGATTCAAGATGACAGCGCATTACATGCAGGTCACAAAGGTAACGGTGGTGGCGGGCATTTTACTCTGACCATCGTTAGCCAAGCTTTTTGCGGCCAATCTGCGGTGGCAAGACACCGCATAATTTACCAAGCGCTATCTGATTTAATGCCAAATAAGATTCACGCCTTAAGCATCCACGCTATCGCGAGCAACGAATAACTTCTATAATGATTTCAATGTTTATTATTTTAATTAATTTTTCAATTTTTTAGCCTTCAATTAGCTCACTTTTAGTTCCAAGGATTCCACATGAAAATCTCTCGCATCACCTTGTTATTGCTCGCAGCATTAAGCCTAAGCTCTGCAGCCCATGCTAACGACACAGCAGCGACGGTCAATGGCAAACCAATTAAGCAATCTTTGTTTGATTTCATCGTTAAAGATGCGACAGACCACGGCCAAAAGGTAGATGACAATGTGCGCGAAGTGATTATGTCAAAACTCATCAGCAGCGAATTGGTGCTTCAAGAAGCACAAAAAGCTGGCTTAGATAAAAAAGCGGATTACATTGCGAAAGAAGAACTCACGCGTCGTGAATTACTGGTCAATATGTACATTCAAGACTATATGAAGAGCCACCCTGTTAGCGAAGCAGATACCAAAGCTGCTTACGAAAAATTTAAAGCAGAATTGGGTGATAAAGAATACAGCGCTCGCCATATTTTGGTAGCGTCTGAGGCTGAAGCAAAGGACGTGATTGCACAAATCAACAAAGGCGGCGATTTTGGAAAGATTGCCAAAGAAAAGTCCAAAGATCCAGGCTCTAAAGATAAGGGTGGCGATTTAGGTTGGTTCTCTTTAAGCGGCATGGTCAAACCATTCAGCGACGCAGTGTCTAAATTGCAAAAGGGCTCAGTGACTACTGAACCCGTGCAAACTCAATTTGGCTGGCATGTCATCAAATTAGAGGATGTACGCGATATGAAAGCCCCTCCTTACGACAAAGTAAAAGATGGCTTACAAAAACAATTAGGTCAGCGCCAATTAGAAAAAATGCTCACCGACTTGCGCGCAAAAGCAACGATAGTGGACAACAGCAAGGCCGCTAAGAAATAAGTAGGCGCCAATCAAAAGTTTAGAAGCACTTAATAAAAAAGGCCTTTCGGGGCCTTTTTTATTGCCAATATTCCTTTAAATAATCTACCGAGTTATGCGATAATGGGAATTATTATCATCTAGAACAGTTCAAGCGTGGATATTTCCAAACACAAAAACTTAGACTCTTTGGAACCTGGGCAAGTCGGCATCATTCAAAAAGTGGCGGTCGATGAGGCGCTATACCAACGTCTAGCCGCGCTAGGCTTTCGTGCAGGCAAGCCCGTTGCACTGATTCGTCGCGGTAGTTTCAACGGGCCCCTGCAAGTTCGCGTTGGCAATACCGACATTATTTTGCGTCGTAGCGAAGCGCACCGCATTAAAATCAAAACATCATGAAACGTATCGCACTCTTAGGCATGCCCAACACGGGCAAATCGACTTTCTTCAACCGAGTTACTGGGGCTTCGGCACGCGTTGGCAATTGGCCTGGCATTACAGTCGATTTGATGCGCGCTAAAATTTTGTTAGGTGGCCATATCGCAGAGCTAATTGATTTGCCTGGCATTTATGACTTACATGGCTTTTCAGATGACGAGCAAGTGGTGAGGCATTTTCTCACCGCGGCCAAAGTCGATCTCATGATGATAGTGGCCAACAGCTCTCAAATTGACAGGCAGCTATCGCTTGCACTCCAGCTAAAGTCTCTAGGCATTCCAGCCATGCTTTTACTCAATATGAGTGACGAAGCAAAGCGTGCTGGCATTCGAATTAACACTAAAAAAATGACAGAAAAACTAGGGGTTCCTGTCATGCAAATCAGTGCCAAATACGGAGACCACTGCACCGATGCCCTAAAAGCGGCTTCCTTGCTTTTGGATAAGGCTTCTCAAGAAGCTGATCCTGCAGAAATACAACGCCAGTTAGAGGCTGATATCAATATCGAGCATGAAATGGAAGATATTGTGCAGTCAACGGTCGAGATGCCTATTCAACTAGGGGATGCCCTGACCAGTCGCATCGATAAAGTCCTGCTGCATCCATGGCTGGGATTACCCTTATTTTTTGCGGCAATGTATGGTTTATTTCAATTTATTTTCACACTGGGCAAGCCATTACAAGACAGCATTGCTTGGTTGTTAGCGCTCATCCGCACCGACGCTTTAGAACCTTTGCTAGCAAGCACGCCTGCATGGGTAAATGGCTTACTGTTAGACGGCATCTATAACGGTTTAGGCACTGTCGCTGCATTTGTGCCTATCATCATCTTGTTCTTCTTGGTAATGACCATGGTCGAAGACAGCGGCTACCTATCTCGTGCCGCATTTTTAGTGGATGCACTAATGGCCAAGATGGGCCTAGATGGCCGTGGTTTTGTGATGGTGCTGATGGGCTTTGGTTGTAATGTGCCCGCGCTGATGGGAACACGGGTCATGCGTTCTAAGAACATGCGACTGCTGACCATGTTGGTAATTCCGCTATCGCTATGCTCTGCTCGCTTGCAGGTATTTTTATTCCTAACGGCAACCCTATTTACAGCGCAACAAGCGCCACTCGTTTTACTCGCGCTTTATCTGGTGAGTTTCGCCACTATTTTTATCACTGCAACTTTGTTTAAAGGACAGTACAAGAATAGCGAGCCCTTTGTGCTTGAATTACCCCCTTACCGCTTTCCAACCGCCCGTCAAATATGGCTGAGAGGCTGGCAAGAGGTCAGACACTTTTTAAACCGAGCAAGTAACTTTATTGTCTTTGGTGTGATATTGGTTTGGGCGCTCACGCACATTCCGTTTGATGTTGCGCCTGCAAGTGACGCAACCTTGGCTGGAAAAATCGGACATCTATTTTCCGGCGTATTCAGCCCGATTGGTATCGATAACCAATTAGTCATTGCATTGATTTTTGGCTTTGTGGCAAAAGAGATTGTGATCGGCGCACTCGCGGTGATTTATGGCTTACAGGGTGATGCGCTAATGCAACTGATGGCACAAAAACTGGATTGGGTACAAGGCATGAGCTTTATGCTATTCACACTGATTTACACGCCTTGTCTATCGACTATTATCACGCTTAAAAACGAAGCCAAGAGCTGGCTGTTTGCAGGCTTATCTATTATTTGGTCATTGGCTTTAGCCTGGGTGGTGAGCTTTGCGTTTTACCAAACCGCTCGCTGGCTAGGGCTTTAATTAGAACTAATGTTTTAACTCGAATTAAGTGCGGAATATAAAATAAACCGCACCAAGCAAGCACAGGCCTGCCCACAAAAAATCCAACTTTAGCGGCTGTTGCATATACAGAA
>JBDLQN010000015.1:0-16907 GCA_039800585.1 Pseudomonadota bacterium | reverse complement strand
TTTTTTAACTCCAAGGTTTATAACGATTTGGCGAGCTTTAAACAAAAATCCGATGTCATTATTTCTAACCGAATGACACCAGACTTAGAAGACGTAAAACATAAAATTTATACGCGAGACTTATTTGGTTCAGACTAAATTTATTATGTGTGGACCTTCGCTACTTCCCTAGCCGAAATGGCTTAAGTTCCTATGTTTTACGATGCCATTGAATAGGGCCTGTTGTATGCACTGAAGTGCCTTTTGCATCCACCGCCACAGTAACAGGCATATCTTTCACTTCGAACTCGTAGATTGCTTCCATGCCTAAATCAGCAAAAGCGACAACACGGGCTGATTGGATTGATTGAGAAACCAAATAAGCTGCACCACCCACTGCAATTAAATATACAGACTGATGTTTTTTAATTGAAGCAATCGTCTCTTCACCGCGTTCAGCTTTACCTATCATGCCAAGCAACCCAGTTCTATCCAGCATCAGATCTGTAAATTTATCCATACGGGTTGCAGTCGTTGGGCCTGCAGGGCCGACTGCCTCGTCACCAATTGGGTCAACAGGGCCAACGTAATAAATAAAACGATTAGTAAAATCTACGCCCTCTGGCAAAGGTTCACCGCGCGCCAAGATATCAGCAATACGTTTGTGTGCCGCATCACGCCCTGTCATCAACTTTCCAGACAATAGCAAAGTCTCTCCTGGCTGCCAGGCAAGGACGTCTTCAGCGGTCACCGTATCTAAATTGATACGTCTAGAGTCTTGCTTAGGCTGCCAAGTCACATCTGGCCAGTCTTTCAAATCTGGTGGCACCTGTTTGACGGGGCCAGAACCATCTAACTCAAAGTGTGCATGACGTGTGGCCGCGCAGTTGGGAATCACCGCAACAGGCAAAGAAGCAGCATGCGTTGGATAGTCCAAGATTTTCACATCCAAAACAGTGGTCAAACCACCCAAGCCTTGCGCGCCAATACCCAAGGCGTTAATTTTATCAAGCAACTCCAATCGCAACTCTTCAATGCGATTTTGAGCGCCACGTTGACGCAACTCGGCCATATCTAAAGGCAGCATCAGCGACTCTTTGGCCAGCAACATCGCTTTTTCAGCAGTACCACCAATGCCAACGCCAAGCACGCCAGGTGGGCACCAGCCTGCACCCATCTCTTGAACCACACTTAAAATCCAGCCAACAATATCGTCAGATGGATTCAACATGGCTAACTTTGCTTTATTTTCTGAGCCACCACCTTTAGCAGCGATTCTCACTTCGACTTTATTACCTGGCACCAAACGCACATGGGTGACGGCTGGTGTATTGTCCTTGGTATTGGCTCGCTTACCTGCTGGATCTCTCACCACAGAAGCACGCAAAGGGTTTTCTGGCGCGAGATAAGCACGATGCACACCTTCATTCACCAAGGCCTCGATATCCGCACCAGACTCCAATTGAACGTCTGTGCCAACCTCGACAAATGCAACCACAATCCCAGTATCCTGACAGATAGGTCTTTTGCCTTCAGCGCACATTTTTGAGTTGGTTAAAATCTGTGCAATCGCGTCTTTAGCCGCGGGTGATTTTTCAAGCTGATAAGCTTCTCCCAAGGCTCGAATAAAATCGACAGGGTGGTAATACGACATAAACTGCAAAGCGTCAGCGACGCTCGCAATAAAGTCTTCACTTTTGATTAAAGGTTTTAGGCTCATTAGGTATTAGATCTACTTAGTGCAATGCTCGGATTCACGCTACGACGCAAAATCTTGCCATTTTTAGTCCGTGGAAACTGGTCAGTAATATAAACCACTTTAGGTGCTTTGTATGCTGCCAAATGTTTTTTACCGAAGGCGTGCAACTCATCAGGGCTTACTTTGCTATTAGGCTGCAGAATAGCGTAAGCCACCACCAAAACCTTGTCCTTTTCAATTTCTTCTGCCACGCAAGCACAATCAGCCACATCAGGATGCGACTTTAAAACACGTTCTACTTCATAAGGCGACACTCTAAAACCAAAGCTCTTGATAATGTCATCTTTACGTCCCAAGAACCAAATGAAAGTCGCCAGTAATAAACCATCCATCATGACGATGCTTAGCTGTTTCTTCAGGCTGATTCCAATAATGCAAGAATAGTCCAGGGTCATTATCTGGAACGCTAATCACCCCTTCTTCACCTTGGGGCACTGGCGTTAATGTTTCGGGGTCAAGTAAGGCAATCTCATGTCCTGGCTGAGGGAATCCAGCAGAACCTGGTCGAATCGCACGTGATTTTGTTTCACATAAATAATATGAAAATTCAGACATGCCAACAGCTTCATAAATATTGATACAAAAACGTTCATGCCACTGCTCAAGCACTTCATCTGACAGGTGTTCACCAGCACTCATGCAGTAACGCAAGCTGGGTAAGTCTTTTTTAACAAACTCTGTTTTTTGCAAGATTTGACGATAAATCGTTGGCACACCAATAAAAATTGTTGCCTGATGTTTTGCAATTAAGCGCGGCCAAGTGTTCGCATCATTTTTGCCTTCGTGCACAATCACCGTTTTGCCTTGATAAAGCGGGTCCATCAGGCCCGTGCCTAACACATAAGTCCAATTGAACTTACCAGAGTGCATAATCCGGTCGCCGTTAGGGCTGAAATCAAACCAGTATTTCGAAGCTGGCTCACGACCAATCATCGAGCGATGAGCGTGCAACACCCCTTTAGGATAGCCTGTTGTCCCAGAGGTATATACCAAGTAAGCAGGATCGGATGACTTAGTCTGATGTGGCGCATCCCATTGATCGATTTCACTTAAAGCGCTTTCCAAATCCAAGACTTGCAAGCCTTCTGCAGGCAAACATTCCCCTTCACCCGTCAACAAAATATGGGTTAAATGGGCTAGGCCTTGCAGAGGTTCACGCAATGACTGCCATGCAGCCTTGTCAGTTACCAACACTTTTGCGCTTGAGTCTTTAGCTAAATAAGCCACCTCTTCAGCGGTTAACAAAGTGGATGTCGGCACCGAGATTGCGCCCATTTTCATCGCACCCAAAAAAGCTGTTGGGTAGTCCAAGCTATTAGGCAAGCGAATGAGAACACGCTCACCTACTTGCATGCCAATATTTTTGAGCAACTGTGCAAATTGGCTGGTACGTTTTGCCAAACCACCAAAAGTGATCTCGGATGTTCCTAGCGTGTCATCTTCAACAATCATTGCAATGGCTGATTCAACCTGTGTGCCAAGATGTGCATCGGTACAAGCCACGCCGATATTAAAATGAGTTGGCACATTCCAAACCCATTTTTCAAAAGGTTTAAAAGGTGGTTGTGCAGCAATCGTTTGAGTGGCAGTCATGAGACTTGCTCCTGTTATATCTGTATATAAATAGCGTTTAAATCTGCTTACAAAATCAAGCCGTAAGGCCAGTTTTGGCTAATCACTTGTGTCGGCAACATCTGCATCACAGTCAGTGCAAATTTAGTATCTTCAGGCCCTAGCGCACGCAGTGCGTTTGCACGTAATAATGTTTGCAGCGCCTTACCAAACATTGGCGGGTCTAACATTTCACCGTCAAACTTAATCGCGCCACCAAGCAAGGCATCTGCCTCGATAGCTGCTTTTAGAATTTTAATTTTCTGGCTAATTTCTGTAGGTGATGGCGTATAGGCAACCTTACATAAGTGAATATGTGCAGGATGAATCACTTGTTTGCCTGTTAGGCCCATCGCAGCTTCCTGGCAGGCATGTTTGTAAACGATTCTAGACTCATTCTCGCCGTGTAAATCTAGCCAGCGGCGAACATCATGCGGCTCCAAAAATTTCTCAGGCATAGAGCTTGAACCAATTAAGGTTTCCACCCCGCCAATCACGCCCTTACCAGCAATACGTGCCTCAAACATCAATTGATTCATGAAATATTTGAGCTCTTCTGTCCAATTTTCTGGCGTGATGTGTATCCCCATCGCTTTTGAGAAGTCATGAATACCAAAAACGACGTGCTTGACCGTAGAGTATTGCATTAACTCATGCGCGATTTTTAGAGACTTAGGATGCTCAATAATTGGCTGAATAGTGATTTTGTTATTCCAGCCAGCTAAAAGATTTGATAAATCACGAACCTCAGCAGCGCCGTAAGCTTCACCTGCTTTGGCTAACATCACGACATCAATGCAATCAGACATGTCTCGAATAAACGCGATATCACGTTCATACTCTTCTGTTCTGAATGGATTAACGCGAACAGCAATCGAGACTTTTTTATTGCCGTTTAAAAACGCGGGCAACTCTTGCCTGAGCAATTCACGACTCATTTCTTTTTGACGGCAACCATCTTCCAAGTCAAAAATCAAAGTATGTGCATGCGTATTCAGTGCATGTTTTTTCATGCGCTTTGAAGCCGCTTCTAAATCCTCATAAATCCCTTGAGCTGGGGAATATTTAACAGGAGGATAGTACAGCTGAATACCTGGCCAGTAATCTCCCAAAACATCAGGAGAAACCACGCGGCAATATTCAGCGTTAGCGTATGGGTCTGAGTTATAAGTGTGTTCTTGGCTCATCGCTTTTCCTATCCCTAAGGATTACAAGTTTGAAAAGATCATCAATTTACTTAGCGTTAGCGCTTAACAAATTTAAGACCTGATTAGTTTCTATATCTAAGCCATGAGATGGTGAAATCACCAACTCCCAAAGCTGGTTGTCAGGCAAATCTAGCAGTTTATCCAAGGCACTGATTTGCTTATCGGTTAGTTGCGGTAAATGATTTTTCACAAACTCAACAAATAGCAAATCTAGCTCCAGCATACCGCGGCGACAACGCCAAGCCATACGACGCACAGCGGTGTTCGCCTGCGCGAGGTCGGTATCTGTGGCGATGTTTTGCTGCGCTATTCGCATGATGGCCTTAGCTAAAATTTCGTTTCACTTTAAGCGCTTTAATTTCATTGATGGCTTTAGATGGATTTAAGCCTTTAGGACAAACATCCACGCAATTCATAATGTTATGGCAGCGATATAAACGATAAGGGTCTTCAAGATTTTCCAAACGTTCATCTTGTGCTTGATCGCGGCTATCCGAAATAAATCGATAAGCCTGCATTAAACCCGCAGGCCCAACAAATTTGTCTGGATTCCACCAAAATGAAGGACAAGAAGCAGTACATGCACCACATAAAATACACTCGTACAAACCATCCAATTTCGCACGGTCTTCCGGCGACTGTAAGCGCTCAGTAGTAGGTGGTGTATCGTTGTTAATCAAATAAGGTTTGATGGAATTGTAATGCGCAAAAAATTGCTCCATATCCACGATCAAATCGCGAATAACGGGTAGGCCAGGCAAGGGTCTTAACACGACTGGCTGCTTGATGCCTTCTAAAGGCGTGATACAAGCCAAGCCATTTTTCCCGTTGATATTCATGGCATCTGAACCACACACCCCTTCACGACAAGAACGACGCAAACTGAGTGTGTCATCTAGCTCTTTAATTTGAATCAAGGCATCAAGCAACATCCGAGTGTCAGGCGTCAATTCGATGTCGTAATCTTGCATGTACGGCTCTTTATCCACATCAGGGTTAAAGCGATAAATTGAAAATTTCATGGTTATCCTTCTCCCTTAATAGGTTCTAGCCACTAACGGGAAACTATCCACTGTGAGTGGTTTTAGTCGTACTGGTTTATATGCCAGGCGATTATCTGCACTGTAATAGAGTGAGTGTTTCAACCAAGCCTTATCATCACGCGCAGAAAAATCTTCTCGGCAATGCGCACCACGACTTTCTTCTCGCGCCTCCGCTGCCACCATCGTTGCTTTTGCCACTTCGATTAAATTCTCGAGTTCTAATGCTTCAACACGCGCAGTGTTAAACACTTTGCTTTTATCTTCGATTTGCAGACTCTTAACACGCTCAGCCACTTGCATGATTTGCTCTGTCCCCTGTTTCATCAGCTCAGGAAAACGGAATACGCCGCAATGCACTTGCATTGTTCTACGCATCGCATCGCCCACATCGGCAACTCGCTCGCCAGAATTTTGTGCATCTAATCGAGCAATGCGGCTTAGTGTTTGGTCTGCATAATCAGCTGGGAGTGGTTTGTGGCTGACATTTTTAATGGTTTTAACCGTGTGATTGCCAGCGGCACGACCAAACACCATCAAGTCTAACAATGAGTTAGACCCAAGGCGGTTAGCGCCATGCACAGAAACGCAAGCACACTCACCGATGGCATAAAATCCGTTAATCACTTTATCGCCGTCGATTACTTGGCCATCTAAGTTGGTTGGGATACCCCCCATCATATAGTGCGCTGTAGGTACCACAGGAATGGGCGAATAAACCGGGTCAACATTGGCAAACTTAATCGCAATATTGCGTATCCCCGGCAAACGGCTATCAATCACTTTTTCAGATAAATGATCCAATTTCAGTAACACAGCTTGACCATCGCGTCCAACTCCACGCCCTGCTTTAATTTCAGTTGCAATCGCGCGCGACACGACATCACGACTCGCCAAATCTTTAGCGTTTGGTGCGTAACGCTCCATAAAACGCTCGCCATCAGCATTAACTAAATAACCGCCTTCTCCACGCACACCTTCAGTAATCAGCACACCTGCGCCGGCAACCCCCGTTGGGTGGAATTGCCAAAATTCCATATCTTGCAATGGCACACCAGCACGCGCTGCCATGCCTAATCCGTCACCCGTATTGATAAAAGCATTGGTGCTTGCTTGAAAAATACGTCCTGCACCACCTGTTGCAAACAAAGTTGATTTGGCGTGCAATGCGAATAGCTGACCGGTTTCGATTTCCATGGCAGTTACGCCCAATACATCGCCTTCCGCATCGCGAATTAAATCAAGCGCGAACCATTCAATTAAAAAATCTGTTTTAGCGTAAACATTGCGCTGATAGAGGGTGTGCAACATGGCGTGACCTGTTCGATCAGCGACCGCACAAGTCCGCGCTACGGATTCAGCACCATATTTTTTAGACATGCCACCGAACGGACGTTGAAAGATTTTGCCATTCTCTAAACGATCAAAGGGCATACCAAAATGCTCTAGCTCATAAATCGCTTCAGCCGCGTTCTTACACATAAATTCGATGGCATCTTGGTCGCCAAGATAATCCGAACCTTTGATCGTGTCGTACATATGCCAATGCCAATGGTCTTCACCGACATTGCCTAAAGAAGCCGCAATCCCACCTTGCGCGGCTACAGTATGAGAGCGTGTTGGAAACACTTTGGAAAGCACAGCGACGCTAAGACCGCTATCTGCCAATTGCAGAGCCGCACGAAGGCCTGCACCGCCACCACCAATCACGATAGCGTCATATTTTCTAATCTCAATTGCTGAGGTCATGATGCTAAATTCCTCATGATGCTAGGCTCCAAACTATATAAGCCGCCCAAACAGCATCGCCAACTAACACCAAGCCAAATAAGCTTTGCAACTTGGCGCGAATGCCGATGTGATGAACGTAATCCATTAAAATCTCTTTTACACCAAGCCAGGCGTGATAAATCAATGCCCACAAAAATAGTAGCGTGACCGCTCTAAACCAAAGTGGCAAAAACCAATCATGCCAACCTTCAAACCCAGCGCTTGGCGCATCTAGAAAAAAGCGCACAACCAGCAATAGACTGTATATCACCATGGTAATAGCCGTTGCCCGCTGCCAAGCCCAATCACTGAAACCATGGGCAGGTTTTTTGCGATCTACCATAGCCAAATCCCCATGCGCAAAGTCAACAAACCACTAATAATCAATACCGCTCGACTGGTGGCACGTGCGTAGTTAAGACGCAAGCCATAATGCGCATCCAAGGCCAAATGACGAATACCCGCACAAGCATGGTGCAAATAAGCCCAAGTCACCGCCAAACAGATTAACTTAGCGATTGGATGGCTCAACACTGATAGCGCTGTTTGATAGGATTCCGCGCTAGACATACTTAGATGCAGCACCCACAACAAAAGCGGCAACAACATAAATAAAAATGCGCCACTCACACGATGCATAATTGAAACCAAAGCAGGCACAGGCAAGCGAATCGTCAATAGATTCAGATTTTTGGGTCGATTAACAGGGCGGTTTGGTTTTGCCATGCTTAAGCCTGCTGCTCTTTACGGGCAGCTTCAGCAACACGCGCAGAAACACGCACTGCCAAGCGAGGATCAAACGGTTTAGGAATGATGTACTCTTTGCCGAAAGATAGTTCAGTTAATTGATAAGCTTCTAGCACCTCTTGAGGCACAGGTTCACGCGCAATCTCCGCGAGCGCTTCAGCGGCAGCAATTTGCATAGCCGTGGTAATTTGTTTGGCACGCGCATCTAAAGCGCCTCTAAACAAATAAGGGAAACAAAGCGCGTTGTTGACTTGATTAGGGAAATCAGAACGGCCTGTTGCCATCAAAATATCGTCACGTACCGCATGGGCAAGTGCAGGCAAAATCTCTGGATCAGGGTTAGCCAAGGCAAATACTACTGGTCTAGGCGCCATCAATTTAAGCAACTCTGGCGCAAGCGTATTAGCCGCAGAAACACCGATAAAGACATCAGCATCTTGCATTGCCTCGGCCAGCGTGCTGATATCACGCGAGGTTGCCAAATCACGATTCATATCATGCAAATCTTGACGATCCGTTTTAATCACACCAGATTTATCCAACATCACTAAGTGCTGTGCGCCCATCAATTTAAGCAAACGAGCGCAAGCACATCCGGCTGCACCCGCCCCTAAAAAAACAATTCTGGCATCCGCTAATTTTTTGCCTTGCAACACCAAAGCATTCAGTAAAGCCGCACCCACAATCACCGCTGTACCATGTTGATCATCATGGAAAACAGGGATATCCAAACGCTCACGTAATTCTTTTTCGATACGGAAACAATGTGGCGCAGCAATATCTTCTAGATTAATACCGCCAAAAGTTGGCGCAATATTCACTACTGTTTCTATAAAGGCTTCTACGGAAGGCGCTGTCACTTCGATATCAAATACATCAATATCTGCAAAGCGTTTAAACAAAACTGCCTTACCCTCCATCACAGGCTTACTCGCTAAGGCGCCCATGTTCCCCAAACCCAGAACAGCTGTACCATCTGTAATAACAGCCACCAAGTTACCTTTATTGGTGTATTGATAAGCTGCTTCAGGGTCGCGATTAATTTCTTTAACAGGCTCAGCTACTCCTGGGGTATAAGCCAAAGACAAATCCGCTTGCGTGGCACAAGGCTTAGAAGATTCGACCGATAATTTTCCCGGTTTTGGAAACTGGTGATAATGCAGCGCACGGCTTTTAAGATCGGTCATGATGGATGCTTTATAAAAATTAAATGGTTAATTACTCAAGCTCATTGCGGTAGTGATAGCTATCAGTCAAACATAGCCCTAAGCGCCATTCCATGGGCTTGTCCCCATAGGTAAAGGCCACACGCTCAATTCTCAGAACTGGCGCACCTTCTTCCAGATTCAAGGCATCAGCCACCTCTTCGTCAGCACCCACCGCTCGAATATCTTCCACAGCGCGCACCATACGAATGTCATATTCACGTTCATACATTTTGTACAAAGAGCCTTTGTAAGCTTCAATTTGTTTTGCCCCCAAACCTGAGAATTCAGCAGACGGGACAATAATGTAATCAAAAATCAAAGGTCGGCCCTCAAAGCCCAATAAACGCTTAATTTCTATCACCGAAGCGCCTACTTTAAGATTTAATTTTTTCGCCACTTTTGCGTTTGCTTTGCTACGCACACAAGAAAGCAGCTCATTTTTTGGAAAAGCTTTCTTGCCACTTTCATCGGTCAAACGAAGAAAACGCAGCTGCATTCCTTCTTCATTATGGGTATTTACGTACGTCCCTTTACCTTGGCGACGCATCAAAATATTTTCCAACACCAACTCATCAAGGGCTTTTCTCACCGTCCCTTGACTCACTTTAAAGCGCGCAGCCAACTCCATTTCACTAGGAATCATTTCACCCGCTTTCCACTCACCATCAATTAAGCTTTGCGTCAGCATGCGCTTAATCTGCTCGTAGAGCGGTTGATACAAAAGGGTTGGCGATGTATTTACTGTGTTCATGGTCGCCATATTAACTAAGCAAAAAATAAAAGTCCACAGTTTTATGTCTTATATAAGATATATTTTTATTGACTTTATTTTTCGGATAGGTAGAATCGATTCCCACGTAATCAATCCGACTAAGATGCTACTAATAAAAATCCGTCCCGATTGATCCTATATACCCATTTTAGAATCGAGAATGTATGAACGATTTATTTCGACCACGCAGATCTATGCTGTATGTGCCAGGATGCAATGAGCGCTATATCAATAAAGCGCGCTCACTTCTTGTCGATTCAGTCATTCTTGATTTGGGCAACCCCATTCTTATCGAAGCAAAAGAAGAAGCGCGACGCAATGTAGTGGCAGCTGTTAAAGAAGGTGGTTTCGGCTCACGTGAAGTCGTAGTGCGCGTGAACGATATTGATTCGCCTTGGGGCAAAGATGACATTTACGCAGTTGCCAATATTGGCGCTGATGCGATTTTGTTCCCCAATATTGAAAGTCGTGCAGATGTTATGACAGTGCTCGACATCCTCAAAGATGCTGGCAATACAACCAGCCCCATTATGGTGATGATTGAAAGCCCTTTAGGCGTATTGCATGCAGAAGAAATAGCGAGCGCATCAGACCGCATCGCATGTATGGTGATGGCGACTTCCGACCTACTTTCACACTTAAGAGGTCGCATCACATTAGAGCGCTTACCTCTTTTAACTAGCCTATCTATGGTTCAGCTTGCAGCGCGCGCGCATGGTCGATCAATCGTAGATGGCATTAACACCAACCTTAAAGACATGCATTCATTCGAGTACGCTTGCCGCATGGGGCGTGACTTAGGTCTGGATGGAAAAACATTGGTTCACCCATTACAACTTGATTATTGCAACGACGCTTACACCCCTAAAAAAGCGGAAGTAGATTTAGCAAAAGAAGTGATTGCTGAACTCGCCGCCGCAAATGCTGCGGGACGTGGCACAGTCGTCGTTGAAGGTCGTTTGATTGAGAAACATCAAGTGGAAGCAGCAAAACGACTGCTTAACCTTAGCGAAATGATCCAAAAACTGGAGGCAGAGAGTGCTTAACACCAACGCAAGCAACAAGAGCCCACGTGGCAACTTTTTTGAAGACTTTAGCTTAGGTCAAGTTTTTCATCATGCCACGCCACGCTCAGTTTCAGAAGGCGATGCCTCGCTTTACATCGCGTTAACTGGTGCACGTCAAATTTTGCACTCAGCTCAACCAGTTGCTCACGCCATGGGATATCGCGGCAGAAGCATCGATGATCTTTTGGCATTTCACATTGCTTTAGGTAAAACCGTCCCTGATATTTCTATCAACGCGATTGCTAATTTAGGTTATGCGCAAGTCCAGTTTGTTCGCCCTATTTATGCTGGCGACACGATTAGCGCAAAATCCACTGTTATCGGTCTCAAACAAAATTCAGATGGCAAGAGCGGCATTGTGTATGTGCAATGTGAAGCCATCAATCAAGATCACCAAGTCGTTATTTCATGGGTACGCTGGGTCATGGTGCGCAAAAATAATTTAAGTGCGCCTGCGCCAGAAACCGTTTTGCCTAAATTAAGCGATGTGGTTGAAGCAAGCCATTTACACATCCCTGACGACGTTGAATATCAAGATTTTGATACAGCAATGACAGGTAGCCAATTCCTGTGGGATGACTACCAAGCTGGAGAGCAAATCAACCATCCATCAGGCATGACGATTGATGAAAGTGACCACACGCTGGCCACCAAACTTTATCAAAATCCGGCGCGCTTGCATTTTGACGCATCAAAATCGACTTATGGCAAACGCCTAGTATTTGGTGGCCACATCATGTCAGTCTGCCGCGCACTCAGTTACGAAGGCTTAGAAAACGCGCTCAGTATCGCGGCTATTAATGGTGGCGCACACTGCAATCCCACTTTTGGCGGCGATACCATTTACGCACACAGCGAAGTATTAGATAAATGGGAAATCCCTAACCGCAAAGATGTTGGCGCACTCAGATTGAGATTAGTCGGCGTTAAAGCGCAGCCATTACGCTTCTTATCAGAAGCCTCCAGCATTGTTGATGGCAAAAAAACTTATCACCCAAATGTTGTGCTTGATTTGGACTACACCGTCCTTATCCCTCGTAAATAATTTTAGAACTTTCTGAAAAAAGGAAACGCACTTGAATACTTTAGTCCACCCAAATGATGCTTTGTTTAGAGGCGAAAAGGCTTTTCCAGTCATTCCAAGTTGCGAACACTTTGCTGGTAGCGAAAAGCTTATCTTAAAGGCTTTGCAAATTCAGACTGAGCTCGGCCCCATTTTTGATATTACTTGTGATTGTGAAGATGGCGCTGCAGCAGGCCAAGAACGTGAACATGCCGAGATGATTGTGCGAGTTCAACAATCTGATGCTAACAAGTTCAAAATGGCAGGGGTACGTATTCACGATTACACCCACCCCGCGTGGCGTCAAGACGTCGATATTTTTGTCAAAAATATTGGCGATATTGTGGCTTACATCACCATTCCAAAATCAACCAATGCGGCGCAAGTCAAAGAAATGATAAGTTACATTCAAGCGCAATGTAAGGCTAATGGCATTACGCGTGAAATTCCAATTCATGTGCTGATTGAAACGCATGGCGCTTTGCATGAAGTGTTCGAAATCGCTTCATTGCCTTGGATTCAAGTTTTAGATTTTGGCCTTATGGACTTTGTGAGCGGACACCATGGCGCAATCCCCGCCTCAGCAATGCGTAGCCCAGGGCAATTTGAGCATCGATTGCTAGCGCGTGCAAAAGCCGAGGTAGTGGCTGCTGCATTAATGAACGGCATTGTGCCAGCGCATAACGTTTCACTAGACCTTAAAAATGTAGAAGCTACCAATAGCGACGCTAGCCGCGCACGCAATGAATTCGGCTTCTTACGCATGTGGAGTATCTATCCAACTCAAATTCAAGCCATCGTTGATGCCATGAAACCGAATATGGATGAGGTACAGGATGCTTCCGATATCTTAATCGCCGCCCAAAAAGCTGAATGGGGTCCTATTCAGCACGCTGGCGAATTACATGACCGTGCAACTTACCGATATTACTGGGAGATTTTGCAAAAAGCCAAAGTGTCAGGCATTGCAATTCCCGCTGCTGCCGAAGCGGCATTTTTTGCTTAATCGCATTGTGAGAGAAACCATATGAGCAACACTTCAACTTCAGCCGGCGCAAGATTTCGTGCAGCGATAGTAGCCGAAAAACCATTGCAAATTATTGGTGCGATTAACGCTTATCACGCAAAACTTGCTACACAAGTTGGCTACAAAGCCCTTTATTTATCAGGTGGCGGTGTTGCCGCTGGCTCACTTGGCTTGCCTGACTTGGGCATCTCCACCATGGATGATGTATTAACAGATGTACGTCGTATTACTGACGCAACAGACACTCCATTATTAGTCGATATCGACACAGGCTTCGGTGGTGCATTTAACATCGCTCGCACGGTTAAATCGATGATTAAGTATGGCGCTGCAGCCGTGCATATTGAAGACCAAGTGCAAGCTAAACGCTGCGGTCATCGCCCAAACAAAGCAGTTGTTAGCCAACAAGAAATGGTGGATCGCGTTAAAGCCGCAGTAGATGCTAAAACAGACCCTAACTTTGTCATTATGGCGCGCACTGACGCGCTTGCGGTTGAAGGTCTGCAATCAGCCATTGACCGTGCTTGTGCTTGTGTTGAAGCTGGCGCTGACATGATTTTCCCTGAAGCAATGACAGAACTTGGCATGTATAAACAATTTGCCAATGCCGTCAAAGTGCCGATTCTTGCCAATATTACCGAATTTGGTTCAACGCCATTGTTCACTGTAGAAGAGCTTGCAACTGCAGATGTAGGTATGGTGCTCTACCCGCTTTCAGCGTTTCGCGCGATGAATCAAGCAGCGCTTAAAGTGTATGAAACGGTGCGCAAAGAAGGTACCCAAAAGAACGTGATCCCACTCATGCAAACACGCATGGAGTTATATGACTATCTGGGTTACCACGCCTTCGAACAGAAGCTCGATGAGCTCTACAAAAGCTAATACTTAAGCAAAAAATAGCCGCACTTTTAATGATTTCAACAAAAGTTATATTAAAAAATAACGATAGGAAACAGTCATGACAAACAATGCAAATCCAGCGCCAGCTGAGCCAAAACGTAAAAAAGGCGTTGCCCTTTCTGGGGTCGTCGCTGGCATTTCAGCCATCTGCACGGTGGGCCATTCAGGCAATGATTTGCATTATCGCGGTTACGACATTTTAGAACTCGCCAAACACGCAACTTTTGAGGAAGTAGCGTATTTATTGATTTATGGCGCCTTACCTAACAAAACCGAGCTTGCGGCTTATCACGCAAAACTTAAAAAACTACGCGATTTACCGCCAGCCCTCAAAACCGTTTTAGAGCAAATTCCTGCAGATGCTCACCCTATGGATGTCATGCGTACTGCCTGCTCCATGCTCGGCACTTTGGAGCAAGAGGCCGACGACCATAACATCAATGGTGCAAAAGATATTGCCGACCGTTTAATCTCATGCTTCGGTTCAATTTTGCTTTATTGGTATCACTTTAGTCACAACAATAAACGCATTGATTGTGTGACAGATGACGATTCAATTGCAGCGCACTTCTTGCATTTGCTTCACGGCAAAAAACCAAGCGCATTGCATGAGGCCTGCATGAACACGTCTTTAGTGCTTTACGCAGAGCATGAATTTAATGCCTCAACTTTCACTGCCCGCGTCATCGCAGGCACCTTAGCCGATATTTACTCAAGCATCAGCGGCGCAATTGGCGCGCTAAGTGGCCCTAAACACGGTGGCGCTAACGAAGTAGCGATGGAAATTATCGCGCGCTACAAAACGCCAGATGAAGCAGAAGCGGACATCATGCGTCGTATGGCGGCAAAGGAAATCATCATTGGTTTTGGCCACCCGGTTTACACCATTTCCGATCCACGCAATGTCGCTATTAAAGAAATCTCACGCAAGCTTTGTGAGGCTGGTGACAACATGAACTTATTTAACATTTCTGATCGCATCGAACAAACCATGTGGCGCGAGAAGAAAATGTTCCCGAACCTCGACTGGTACAGTGCGTCGAGTTATCACATGATGGGGGTTCCTACTGCCATGTTTACCCCCATTTTTGTGATTTCTCGCACAACTGGCTGGGCCGCTCACGTGATTGAGCAGCGCATTGATAACAAGATTATTCGACCCAATGCCGAATACAACGGCCCAGATAATCGACCATTCATCAAAATCGAAAATCGCTAATTTATCTCTTTAAGAAAGCAATCAAATGTCAGCTCATATTTCTAACGTCCGTCCAGATCCAGATCAGGTATTGGTCGATATCGCCGATTACGTTTTAAATTACAAAATTGAAAGTTCAGAGGCTTACGACACTGCACGCAACTGTTTAATGGACACACTAGGCTGCGGCTTAGAGGCCTTATCTTATCCAGCTTGCACTAAGTTAATGGGCCCTATTGTTCCAGGTACAGTGGTTCCGAATGGCGCAAAAGTGCCAGGCACTCAATTTCAACTCGATCCAATTCAGGCAGCATTTAACATTGGCGCGATGATACGCTGGCTGGACTTTAATGACACTTGGCTTGCTGCAGAATGGGGTCATCCATCTGACAATTTAGGTGGGATTTTGGCAACGGCTGATTGGATTTCACGCACGCGCGTTGCGCAAGGCAAAGCGCCACTGACGGTAAAAGATGTACTCACTGGCATGATTAAAGCCCACGAAATTCAAGGCGTTTTAGCGCTTGAAAACAGCTTTAACCGCGTTGGTATCGACCATGTCATTTTAGTAAAAGTGGCTTCCACAGCGGTGGTAACAGGTATGTTAGGCGGCACAAAAGAAGAAATCATCAACGCGGTTTCAAACGCATGGGTCGATGGTCAAGCACTTCGCACTTATCGTCATGCACCAAATACAGGGTCACGCAAATCATGGGCAGCAGGCGATGCGACCAGCCGTGCTGTGCGTTTAGCTTTAATGGCCATGAAGGGCGAAATGGGCTACCCATCTGCATTAACTGCCAAGACTTGGGGCTTTTATGACGTTTCCTTCAAAGGTCAGCCTTTCAAATTCCAACGCCCTTATGGCAGCTACGTGATGGAACAAGTGCTGTTTAAAATTTCATTCCCAGCCGAGTTCCATGCGCAAACTGCGGTGGAATGTGCATTGGCATTGCACCCACAAATCGGCGAGCGTATTAACTCACTAGAAAAAATCGATCAAATCGAAAAAATCGTGATTACCACCCACGAATCTGCGATTCGTATTATCGATAAAACAGGGCCATTGGCGAACCCAGCCGACCGTGACCACTGTATTCAATACATGAGCGCAATTGGTCTATTAAAAGGCAATTTAACTGCAGCTGATTATGAAGATGATGTAGCTGCTGACCCACGTATCGATGCGCTTCGTGCGAAAATGCAATGCGTTGAAAAAGCCGAGTACACCAAAGATTATTTAGACCCAGAAAAACGCTCTATCGCGAATGCAATTCAAGTGTTCTTCAAAGATGGATCTAAGTCAGAAAACATTGCTGTGGAATACCCAATCGGCCATCGCCGTCGTCGCAAAGAAGGTATTCCAGAGTTGGTTAAAAAATTCAAAATCAACTTGGCACGTCGCTTCCCAGCGAAACAACAAGCGGCGATTTTGGCCGTGTGTGAAAACCAAAAAACCTTGGAAGCAACACCAGTCAATGAATTTGTAAACCTTTTTGAAATTTAAAAGATGCTCACTGCTTACCACACCCATATATCGGAACGCTCTGCGGTTGGT
>JBDLQN010000014.1:0-14900 GCA_039800585.1 Pseudomonadota bacterium | reverse complement strand
CGTTTTCTATCTACACTCACGTTTGCTTGAGCGTGCTGCTCGTGTTAATGAAGAGTACGTTGAGAAATTCACCAACGGTGAAGTTAAAGGTAAAACAGGTTCATTGACTGCATTGCCAATTATTGAAACACAAGCGGGTGACGTTTCTGCATTCGTTCCAACCAACGTGATTTCGATTACTGACGGCCAAATCTTCTTGGAAACGGACTTGTTCAACGCTGGTATTCGTCCTGCGATTAACGCTGGTATTTCAGTGTCTCGCGTGGGTGGTGCTGCGCAAACTAAGGTTGTTAAGAAACTTGGTGGCGGTGTACGTTTGGCGCTTGCGCAATACCGTGAATTGGCTGCGTTCGCGCAATTCGCTTCAGACTTGGACGAAGCTACACGTAAGCAATTGGAACGTGGTCGCTTGGTAACAGAGTTGATGAAGCAAGCACAATACTTGCCACTTTCTGTTTCAGAAATGGCAATCAGCTTGCAAGCCGCTAACAAGGGCTTCTTGGATGACGTGCCAGTTAACAAAGTATTGGCTTTTGAATCTGCATTACATGCATTCATCAAGTCTAAATACAAAGCCTTGGTTGGCCGTATCGAGAAAACACTAGATCTTTCTAAAGATGACGACGCAGAGTTGACGTCAGCTATTGAAGATTTTAAAGCCAATAGCGCTTATTAATCACTTACTCAACTGGAGTTAAAACATGCCCGGTAGTAAGGAAATTAGAACCAAGATCAAGAGTGTAGAAAATACACGCAAGATCACTAAGGCGATGGAGATGGTTGCCGCATCTAAAATGCGTAAAGCGCAAGATAGAATGCGTGCAGCTCGCCCATACGCAGAAAAGATTCGCAATGTTGCGGCTCACATGTCTCATGCTGAGCCTGAGTACAAGCATCCTTTCTTGGTTAAACGTGACAACGTAAAGAACGTTGGTGTAATCGTTGTGACTTCAGATAAAGGTTTGTGTGGTGGCTTAAACACTAACGTGTTGCGCGTTGCGGTCAATCAAATGCAAGCTTGGGAAGCTGAAAATCTTTCTGTGCAAGTGTGTGCAATCGGTAACAAGGGCCTAGGTTTTATGGGTCGAATCAACGCAACTGTGAAATCACAATTGGTTGGCTTGGGTGATGCACCGCACATGGAAAAACTTATTGGCCCAGTTAAAGTGATGTTGGATGCCTATATTGCTGGCGAAATTGATCAGTTGTATGTTGTATACAACAAGTTCATTAACGCAATGAAGCAAGAAACGAAAGTAGAGCAACTACTACCACTTTCAGGTGAAAACCTTGGTGCACCAAAAGGTCACTGGGATTACATCTACGAGCCTGATGCGCAAGTAGTGATTGATGATTTGATGGTTCGTTATGTTGAATCAGTCATTTATCAAGCAGTCGCTGAAAACATGGCCTCTGAGCAAAGTGCTCGTATGGTTGCGATGAAAGCAGCGTCTGATAATGCGAAGACTGTGATTGGCGAATTGAAACTGGTTTATAACAAAGCGCGTCAAGCAGCGATTACGAAAGAAATTTCTGAAATCGTCGGTGGTGCGGCAGCGGTATCGGGTTAATAACGACATCAATATCGAATATAAATATCGAATTAAGCATAGATGGGGATCATTAAGATGAGTCAAGGTAAAGTTGTACAGTGTATCGGCGCTGTTGTTGACGTGGAATTTCCACGTGACCAAATGCCTAAGGTTTATGAAGCCTTGGTATTAGACGAAGCAGGTTCTACAGCAGAAGCTGGCCTGACATTCGAAGTTCAGCAGCAATTAGGTGACGGCATCGTTCGTACTATTGCGATGGGTTCAAGTGACGGTTTGCGTCGTGGTATGGCTGTTAAGGCGACTGGCGCAGGTATTACTGTACCAGTAGGCACAGCAACACTAGGCCGTGTGATGGACGTTCTAGGTCGTCCAATCGACGAAGCTGGTCCAATTGCGACTGAAGAGCGTCGTGAAATTCACCAAGCAGCCCCTACTTTTGAAGAATTGTCTCCATCAGTGGACTTGTTAGAAACAGGTATCAAGGTGATTGACTTGGTATGTCCGTTCGCTAAGGGCGGTAAAGTTGGTCTATTCGGCGGTGCTGGTGTAGGTAAGACAGTTAACATGCTTGAATTGATTAACAACATTGCTAAAGAGCACTCAGGTTTGTCAGTGTTTGCGGGTGTGGGTGAACGTACTCGTGAAGGTAACGACTTCTACCACGAAATGGCAGAAGCTGGCGTTATTAAGCTAGACAACATGGCAGAATCAAAAGTAGCGATGGTGTTCGGTCAAATGAACGAACCACCAGGCAACCGTCTACGTGTTGCGTTGTCAGGTTTGACCATGGCTGAAAAATTCCGTGACGAAGGCCGTGACATCTTGTTCTTCGTGGATAACATCTACCGTTACACATTGGCAGGTACTGAAGTATCAGCGTTGCTAGGCCGTATGCCATCTGCTGTGGGTTACCAACCTACATTGGCAGAAGAAATGGGTCGCCTACAAGAGCGTATTACTTCAACTAAAGTGGGTTCTATTACTTCTATCCAAGCGGTTTACGTACCAGCGGATGACTTGACTGACCCATCACCAGCGACAACATTCCAACATTTGGACTCAACAGTTGTGTTGTCACGTGACATCGCTTCATTGGGTATTTACCCAGCGGTTGACCCACTTGACTCAACATCACGTCAGTTGGATCCATTGATTGTTGGCGAAGAGCACTATTCAGTTGCACGTAGCGTTCAACAAACACTACAACGTTACAAAGAGTTGCGTGACATTATCGCGATTCTTGGTATGGATGAGTTGGCACCAGAAGATAAATTGGCTGTTGCGCGTGCGCGTAAGATCCAACGTTTCTTGTCACAACCATTCCACGTTGCTGAAGTGTTTACAGGCGCGCCTGGTAAATACGTGCCATTGAAAGAAACAATCAAAGGCTTTAAAGGTATCGTAAACGGTGACTACGACCACTTGCCAGAACAAGCGTTCTACATGGTAGGTGCAATTGAAGAAGCGGTAGAGAAAGCAAAAACTCTTTAATTCTGGCTCAAATTAGTCTTAATTAAAGAGAAAGCAAGGTAAAAACGATGGCAACCACAATTCAAATTGATGTAGTTAGTGCTGAAGAATCCATCTTCTCAGGTGAGGCAGAGTTTGTTGTCGCACCTGCGATTATGGGTGAAGTTGGTATTTATCCACGTCACACGCCAATGTTAACGACTATCAAACCTGGTGCTTTGCGCATCAAGTTGGCTGACAATGCTGAAGAACAATTAATTTTCGTTTCTGGTGGCGTTTTGGAAGTTCAACCTGGTTTGGTGACGGTGTTGGCGGATACGGCGATTCGCGGTCATGACTTGGATGAAGCAAAAGCGCTTGAAGCTAAGCGCGTTGCTGAAGAAACATTGAAGAGCAATGCAAGTGAAGTGAATTACGCCTTGGCACAAACAGAGCTTGCGGAAGCGATGGCGCAACTGCAAGCGATTGCTAAGTTGCGTAAAAACGTACACTAATCATGTTTTGGTTTTAGATAAAAAGGCAGCTTAGGCTGCCTTTTTGTTTATGTGCCCTATATCTATTACAATGCAACTATTCGTTTTGAAAGTCTTTTCCAGTTCAAATGGCTGCCAATAAACTCAATCTTGTGATTCTTGCCGCGGGCAAGGGTACACGCATGTACTCCAACACACCTAAGGTGTTGCATAGGCTTGCTGGACAACCATTGCTTCAACACGTGATTAATGCGGCTAAGCAATTAAAAGCCGACAAAATCATCGTTGTTTATGGGTTTGGTGGAGATGCCGTCCCCCAAGCGTTTACGCATGAACAAATCACTTGGGTAGAACAAAAAGAGCAACTAGGGACTGGCCATGCCATGCTGCAGGCAGCGCCTTATTTAGATGAAGATGCTAATACCCTTATTTTGCTTGGTGACGTACCCCTTGTAAGCATCGAAAGTTGTCAGCAGTTGATTAGTAAAACGCAAGCGCTTGGCTTACTGACGGTCAAAAAAGCGAACCCAACGGGTTATGGACGTATCGTCCGAGATGCATCGGGCACAGTTCAAGCGATTGTTGAGCATAAAGACGCGAGCGAAGCGCAACGCCAAATCAATGAAGTGAACACAGGCATGATGGCGGTGAATAATGGCCATCTTAAACAATGGTTATCACAGCTCAATAATCAAAACGCGCAAGGTGAATATTACTTAACCGACATCGTGGCGATGGCAGTTAAACAAGGATTAACCGTTGCTAGCGAAATCACTAACGATGAAGCTTCTGTTGAGGGGGTGAATTCAAAACCTGATTTAGCAGCTTTAGAGCGGGTTTATCAAAGCCGTAACGCCAACAAATTGTTGTTAGCGGGCGTTACCCTTGCCGACCCAGCAAGAATAGATGTGCGTGGCACTCTCACGGTAGGTAAGGATGTTGAAATTGATGTGGGTTGCGTATTTGAGGGCGAGGTTCATTTGGGCGATGGGGTAAAAATGGGCCCTTATTGCGTGTTGAAAAATACCATCGTTGAAGCAGGTGCCAATATTGCCGCATTTACCCATGCCGAAAGCGCAAAGATTGGGCCCCAATCGAAAATTGGCCCATATGCGCGATTGCGTCCAGGGGCTGATTTATCTGAACAAGTGCATATTGGCAATTTTGTCGAAGTGAAAAACGTCATCATTGGTAAAGGCAGTAAAGTGAATCACCTGAGTTATGTGGGTGATGCAAAAATCGGCGCCAACGTGAATATTGGCGCAGGCACGATTACCTGTAATTACGATGGCGCCAACAAATACCAAACCATTATCGAAGATGATGTGTTTGTGGGCTCAGATACGCAGCTAGTAGCACCAGTGACCCTGGGTAAAGGTGCGACGATTGCGGCGGGTTCCACCATTACAAAAGATGCGCCAGCAGGCCAGTTAACTTTCTGCCGCGCAAAAGATCAAAAAAGTATTCCAAACTGGAAAAGACCAGTTAAGAAATCAAAATAAAGAAAGTAAGTTATGTGCGGGATTGTTGGTGCCATTGCGAATAGAAATGTAGTCTCAACGCTGATTGAGGGATTGAGTCGTCTTGAATATCGAGGCTACGACTCAGCAGGCGTGGCTGTGCTCAATCAGTCTAGTATTGAGCGTGTGCGTGCAGTGGGTCGTGTTTCGGCGATGACCGAAAAAGCCAACGAAGTGAGTTTGACAGGGCAAGTGGGTATCGGCCACACCCGTTGGGCAACGCATGGTGGCGTAACAGAAAGCAACGCCCATCCACACGTTTCAAAAGGTGAGATTGCGGTTGTTCACAACGGCATTATTGAAAATCACGATGAACAACGCGATCGTTTATCTGCTTTGGGTTATGTGTTTGAGTCTCAAACTGATACTGAAGTGATTGCGCACCTGATTCACTACTATCACCAAAATTTACCTTTATTGTCTGCCACGCAAAAAGCGGTCAGTGAACTGACCGGTGCTTTTGCTATTAGTGTCATTTCAATCAAAGAACCAGATTTAATGGTTACGGCACGCTTTGGCTGCCCATTATTAATTGGCTTAGGTGAGGGCGAAAACTTTATCGCTTCAGATGTTTCAGCAGTACTCTCCGCCACCCGTAAAGTCATGTATCTAGAAGATGGCGATGTGGCTGAAATTCGTCGTGAAGGGGTCACCGTATTTGGTAGGGATGGAAAACCCGTCACCCGCAAAATTCATTTGAGTGATGTCTCATTGGCCTCTATGGAGTTAGGCCCTTATGCCCACTTCATGCAAAAAGAAATTCATGAGCAACCACGTGCACTGACAGATACGATAGAAGCCTTAATTGATGATAACCAATTCTCCTCCGCCCTATTTGGTGACGCGGCTGAAGAAGTTTTCAAGCAGATTGATAGCATTCTTATTTTAGCCGCAGGCACTAGTTACTACGCCGCACTTACCGCCAAGTATTGGATAGAAGACATTGCCAAATTGCCAGTGAATGTGGAAATTGCCAGCGAATATCGTTATCGCCAATCGGTGCCTAATCCAAAACAACTGATTGTGACTATCTCACAATCTGGTGAAACCTTGGACACCATGGAGGCCTTAAAACACGCCCAGTCATTAGGCCAAAATCTCACTTTATCTATTTGTAATGTGCAAGAAAGCGCCATTCCACGTGCTTCTAAATTAGTGTTCTATACACGTGCAGGTGCGGAAATTGGTGTGGCTTCAACCAAGGCATTTACCACTCAATTAGTTGCGTTGTTTACCTTGGCCGCAACCTTGGCGAAACAACGAGGCTTACTCACCAAGAAAGCAGAACACGGCTATCTAAACGATTTAAGGCAGCTTGCTGTGAGTGTTCAACACGCATTGAATCTAGAGCCGCAAATTCGCGAGTGGGCCAAAGCATTCGCAAACAAACATCACGCGTTATTCTTGGGTCGTGGTGTGCATTATCCAATTGCCCTGGAAGGGGCTTTAAAGCTCAAGGAAATTTCCTATATTCACGCCGAAGCTTATCCAGCAGGCGAGTTAAAACATGGGCCATTGGCGCTAGTAGATAGTGATATGCCGATTGTTGTGATTGCTCCGAATGACAGCTTATTAGAAAAAGTAAAATCGAATATGCAAGAAGTCGCAGCCCGTGGCGGACAGCTATTTGTATTTGCTGATTTAGATAGTCACTTTGCTGAAAGTGAAGGCGTTCATGTGATTCGCACGCCACGTCACGTTGGGGTGTTATCCCCTATTTTGCATACCATTCCAGTTCAAATGCTCGCTTATCACGCCGCCTTGCTCAAGGGCACGGACGTTGATAAGCCGCGCAATTTAGCTAAATCTGTGACAGTCGAATAACCTCATTAGGTTGTTTGAGCCATGCTAACCCGTCTGCAAATTATTCATAACCGGCATCGCCATTGGTTAAGAGCGTTTGTTCGTTTCTTAACTTATCTGTTTGCTTTCTTTTTATGTGCGATTGCTTATTGGATTGCAGATAATTTTGGTGAGCCGTCTTTAGAGCAGGTTTTATATCACGCTCAGTTCGGCATGGAAGGCCTAGTCGATACCGATACTGCCTTAATTAAGAGTTTTCTGCTCTGGTGTGTGTCGCTCCCGCTTTCGCTTTCACTCTTACTAGTTCTGCTTGAGTCTTCAATTGCTTTGTTTATCACCCATGCTTCAACGCACTGGCTGACGCGCCCTGCGCGCGCTGTAAATATTCATGCACTCAAAGTCTTTTATTGGTTTATTAATCATCGTGCGCCGCTTTATACCTTGATTGCCTCAGGCGTTTATTTTTGTATTCAATTTTCGGTGACTGCTTTTGTGCACAATCAATTTGGTGAAGACTATTTTGCTAAACATTATGTTTATCCGGCTAAGGTAAAAGTGGAGCTGAAAAAACCTAAAAACCTTGTGCTGATATATGTGGAGAGTTTAGAAGATACTTATAAAGATACACGCCTCTTTGGTAAAAATTTGGTGGCCAGTTTGGACCATATTAACGGCGCCAGTTTTGCCAGCTATAAACAAGCACCCGGTACTGGTTGGACAATTGCAGGCATTACCGCGACCCAATGCGGTTTGCCACTTAAGAGTGTGAGTCTTTATGACGGGAATGACCAAGGTGAGAATATTCATGCTTTCTTGCCCAATGCCGTTTGTTTGGGCGATATTTTGCATCATGCAGGTTATTACAATGTATACATCGGTAGCGATGCCTTAGCTTTTTCGGGCAAAGGGCGGTTTTTTAAAGATCATCACTATGATGAAGTGTATGGTCGTGAAGAGTTGAGGGGCAATCTCAAAGACAATCAGATGAATTTCTGGGGGCTTTATGATGATGACTTGCTTGTGCATGTGAAGAAAAAGCTGATTGAATTGCACGCAAGTAACAAGCCATTTAATTTAACTTTTACCACGATTGATACGCATGGCCCGGATGGGCATTTCTCTAAATATTGCAAAGCACATGGCATTAAAGACTTTCCGGGTATTGTGGAATGCACGTCCAATCAGGTGGCGGAGTTTGTGCAATTCATGCGCCAGAACGGTTATTTAAAAGACACCAATGTGGTGATTTTGGGCGACCATTTGGCAATGGAGAATCCTGTGTATGACAAGCTGGAAACAGTCAAAGAGCGTCATATTTTTAATCGCTTTATCTCTAATAAACCTATCACTAAAAATCGTGAAGAAGTGCTGCACTTTGATATGTTTCCGACCATGCTCGAATTTATCGGTTTTAAAATAGAAGACGGTAAATTGGGTTTAGGTTTTACGGCTATTTCTAAAGACGCTGATTTGCCACCCGAGAATGAATACGAAGAAATGAATGAAGATTTACTCAATCAATCAGATGAGTATTTAGAGCTTTGGAAACAGCGTCAGAATTAAATTGAGCAAGCCCTAGCGGCTGCCAATTTTCCAGCTGGGCAGTTGCCATTTGAATTGAATAGCCAAACCTCTTAGTAGCGTCGTAACACCTGCTGAAATAAACAACACTAGCCATTCTGGCAAATGCATTTGAGATAAACCTATCAATAACCAGCCACCTAAAAATGCCAAAATGGCATAGGGTTGGTGGTCATTAAAGGCTTTGGGGATTTCGTTACAACAAATATCTCTCAGCACACCACCAAATACGGCCGTCATCATTCCCATTAGTGCAGCAACAATCGCAGGCATGCCAAGTTCTAAGGCGATTTGCGTGCCGAGAGCGGTAAACAATCCTAAGCCTAAGGCATCAGGAATTTGAATGGCTTTTTCAGTGAACTCAAAATGGCGTTCCCGCATAAAAATCATAGCGAGTAAGCATAGCCCTATTAAAAGCCAAAGCCAGTGCGAATTGACCACCCAGAAAAATGGTCTTCTATCTAGCAAAATATCACGTAGAGTGCCGCCGCCAAATGCTGAAACGCCGCTGACAATACATAAGCCGACTAAGTCCATTTTCTTTCTTGCACCTGCAATGAGGCCAGAAAAAGCAAAAGCAAAAGTAGCGACCATTTCAATCACAAACGGAAGCGTATGTGCAGAAAGGTTTAGCATGGCTATAGCCAATCCCAATTGGCATGGGCTTTATGGGGTGCATTTTTCATGAAAAAATCCCAAACACCAGCAGGTAATAAACGCATTAAACGCGCTAACCAGCCCATCTGCCAAGGAATCACGATAAAGCGCTTTTTCTTTTCGATGGCGCGCGCAAATTTCTTGGCGGCAAGCTCAGGTGCCATTAAAAATGGCATCGGGTAGGTATTGATATCGGTCATTGGCGTTCTGATATAGCCAGGCGCGATGGTGGTGACATGGAGCCCATTTGGTGCCAATTCAACACGCAAACTTTCTAGGTAAGCAATCGCAGCTGCTTTTGATGCACTATAAGCGCCCGCACCAGGTAATCCACGTATGCCTGCTACGCTGGCAATCCCGACTAAGCTACCTTTACCGGCTTGTTTCATCGCTTTAATAAAAGGTTGAAAGGTATGCACCATACCGATCAGGTTAATGTCGATAACACCTTTAAATGTGGCCAGATCAGTTTTATCTTCGGTGAGCGTGCCTGCACTGACGCCAGCATTGGCGATTACAATATCAGGCGCTCCAAAGCGTTGAATAAAGTCCTGTGCTGCTTGCTCTAAAGCCGAAGCATCGCGTACATCAAGTGGGTAAATAACAGTGTTTGCAGTTGCGGAAAGAGATGTTTGAAGACTTTTTAGGGCGTCTTTTCGACGTGCCGCCAGGCCAATAATGGCGCCCCCTTTGCCTTGGTACGCTTCGGCATAGTGCTTTGCAAGTGCTTGCCCTATGCCGCTAGAGGCGCCAGTGATAAAGATTTTAAGTGCCATGTGCTTGGCGCTCATTCAGCCTATTTTTTGCTGGCTTTATCTTTTCTTACGTTGTCGATAATGTAATTGGCAACATTGAGTACTTCTTGGTTACCGCCCGCCATGGTGACAGAGGTGATGTAACGGCCATCGATAATTAAAGTAGGTACGCCAGTTGCACCTGAAGCGCGGAAAACTTGTGCAGCGTGGTTTAGCTTGGTATTCAGTGAGAAAGAGTTAAATTCTGCCTCCACTTTTTTGCGATCCAAACCGCTTTCTTTAGTCATCCAGTCGATGGTCGCTTTTTCATCGTTAGGCAAAAATGCTTTTTGTTTGTGCAAAGCATCAAATAATTTGCTGTGTAGCTTCTCGCTCAAACCTAAAGATTCCATCACATAAAAAGCTTTAGCCATTGGTGCCCAATCAGGACGTGGCAAACCAGGTATGCGTTTAAACGTAACATCTTTTGGCAGTGTTTTTACCCAAGCAGCCAATTGAGGCTCTAACACGTAGCAGTGCGGGCAACCATACCAAAACAATTCCGTGACTTCGATTTTGCTTGGATTGTCGGTAGGAATAGCTTGAACCGTTTGGTTAAACTCGGTACCAAATTGTGGCGTATCGGCCATTGCGCTTGTAGCGACTAATAACATTAATGCTGTGAGAAATTTTTTCATGTTGATATTTCCTGAATAAATATTTTTTAAAGCTAGATTAATAACGTTTCAACGCTTTATTCGCTGACAGACTATTGTCCAGCGCTGACTTTGATTAAGTCTGTTTTAAAGCCATTTTCGTTCAATTCATTTTTGGCTTTGTTGATTTGATTGATCTCCGTAAACGGACCCACACGTACACGATGTAGCGTCCCTTTTTCAGGGATGTTAGCGGTTTGCACTATCGCTTCAATGCCAAGTAAAGCCAGTTTGGCTTTGACGTTGTCGGCTTCTTGCACGGTTTGGAATGCACCCACTTGCAAGAAGTAACCTTCTTTTGGCTTGCTCTCATCTTGCAGTTGTTTAATTTCCTGTTCGGTTACTTTAGATTCGCTACCTGGCAGAATATTGTAAAACTCGAAGCGATCTTTAGTAGGCTCGGCGCTTTCATCTTTAACAGCAGCTGATGGCGTAGGCTCAATGGTTGCGCCTTGCTCATTCTTTGAAGTAAACGCACTGGTGCCGCCTTTAATGTAAAAAGTAAAGGCGACCGCAATGGCAATGCCTATCAATAAGCCGAGCAAGAAGCCATTTAAAAACGGATTGCTTTTCTTTTCTGGTCTAGGAGCGGCTGGTTTGTAATCTCGATGCATATTCATTTTCAGTTAGGTGCCTATTTTGCTGACTAAAATTTATAAAAACTTTAAAGACGCCTACATTTTATCGGGCGCACTTACGCCCAACAATTGTAGACCATTTTGTAAAACTTGTTGTGTTACGCTAATCAGCGCCAAACGCGCCAATTTAATCGTTTCGTCTTCTACTAAGATTTTGTGTTCACTGTAAAAGCTGTGTAAATCACTGGCTAAATCTTTTAGATAGTTGGCAACAGCGTGGGGTGCTAAATCGTTGGCCGCATTTCTCACCACCTCTGGGAACTCGCTTAAGCGCTGCATCAAAGCCGCATCGTGTTCGCTACTTAAAGGACTCAGGTCAGCTTGATGTAATGACTTCATATCACCTGCCCATTGATTGAGCACGCTACAAATACGCGCATGGGCATACTGAATATAATAAACAGGATTTTCATTGGTTTGCGCGCGCGCCAAATCAATATCAAAAATCAATTGCGAGTCGGCACGACGTGCTGCCAAGAAATAGCGTGTGGCATCACAGCCTACTTCTTCAATCAAATCACGCAACGTCACATAACTGCCAGCACGTTTAGAAAGTTTGACCTCTTCGCCACCGCGCATGACAGTGACCATTTGATGTAAGACATAGTCTGGCCAGCCTTTTGGAATGCCGATATCAAGGGCTTGCAGGCCAGCACGAACGCGGGTAATCGTACTGTGATGGTCAGCCCCCTGCTCGTTAATCACGCGTTCAAAACCACGTTGCCATTTATCCACATGGTAAGCCACGTCAGGCACAAAATAAGTGTAGCCGCCGTCAGTCTTTCGCATCACGCGATCTTTGTCGTCGCCGAAGCTGGTGGTGCGTAACCAAAGGGCATCATCTTGTTCGTAAGTGTGGCCGCTAGCAATTAAATCCTGCACGGTTTTTTCAACTTTGCCGTCGGTATATAAGGCGGATTCAAGTGAGAAAACATCAAACTTAATTTGAAACGCACGCAAATCCAAATCTTGCTCGTGACGCAAATATGCCACTGAAAAAGCACGGATAGATTCTTTATCTTCCACATCGCCTGTGGCAGTGACTTCCATGTCATCTGCAACAACGGTTTCTTTGTTCAGATACGCTTTTGCAACATCGTTAATGTATTCGCCGCGATAGCCATCTTCAGGCCACCTTGGATCATCTGGAGTCACCCCGTGGCAACGAAGTTGCACAGAGTGCGTCAAATTATCAATTTGTACACCTGCATCGTTGTAATAAAACTCACGTGTCACTGCCCAGCCATTGGCATCGAGCAAGCGTGCTAAGCAATCGCCTACCGCCGCACCGCGTCCATGACCCACATGTAAAGGGCCTGTTGGATTAGCCGAAACAAATTCCACTTGGACTTTTTTGCCTTGACCATCTTGGTTGCGACCGAATTGCGCACCTTTTTGCTGAATGGCTTTTACCACGGCTTGTTTGGCGCTTGGATCTAGATAGAAATTGATAAAGCCAGCGCCTGCAATTTCTGTTTTGGTGATGTAGCTGGTGGCAGGCAAAGCTTTAATTAGAGCTTCCGCAATAGCACGCGGATTCTGGCGTAGTGGTTTAGCCAACAACATGGCTAAGTTAGTCGAGAAGTCGCCATGTTCTTTATTTTTTGGGCGCTCGAGATGAATACTTAAATTAGTTGCGTCAAAATCGCTGTTTTGCGCTAAGCTTTTTGCGGCTTGTGCCAGTAATTCGGTAAGATGTGCTTTCAAGGCAAAATTCTAAAAAGGTTTTAAAGCGTGCATTTTAACTCATTGAGCGATAACGCTCACCCTTATTCATTGATATCTTGAGAACTATTTAATTTTTTCCTCGTATGGCCGCCAATATCCTAAACGTTGCGTTAGATGTGCCTTTGGATCGTCTTTTTGACTATCTTGATGGCGGCTATCGCGTCGATATTGGTCAGCGTGTCGTGGTGCCGTTCGGGCGCCGTAGTGTGGTCGGTGTCGTCGTCGGTATTTCTGATACCAGTGAGTTTGCTTTAGAAAAATTAAAAACCATTTCTGGCGTCTTTGATGATGAGCAATCTTTAGATGCCGATACTTTTGGCCTGATTCGATTTTGTGCTGATTATTATCAATATCCCTTTGGCCAGGCTTTATTAGCGAGCTTGCCAGCAAGGCTTAGGCAAACTGGGCCAGCAGAAGCACGTAAACAATTTTTGTATGCACTCACCCCACAAGGTGAGCAAGCGGATGTGGAAGCCATTCCTGCGCGACAATCTGTGCAACGCAAAGTGTTATTGGCTTTAAAACAAGGCAAGCTCAATGAGGCTGCGCTTAAAGAAATTTCAGCGACTTGGCGCAAGGCAATTGAAGCACTCCAACAACAAGGTTGGGTTTTTGCCGAGCAAGTTTTAATGGGTTTTGGTTCCAGCAATACTGCCGTACCAGCACCTGCGCTCAATGATGAGCAAGCTCAGGCAGTTGCCAGCGTGGTTGCGTCTGCGGGCGAATTTAAACCGTTTTTATTGCACGGCATTACCGGTAGCGGAAAAACCGAAGTGTATATGCAAATTCTCCAGCAAATGCTGGCGGATAATGACGGCCAAGCGCTGGTTTTGGTGCCAGAAATTAACCTCACGCCACAGCTAGAAGCGCGTTTTAGAAATCGCTTGCCACATTTACCTCTAGTCTCTCTACACAGCAATTTAAGCGAGAGTGAACGCTTACAAAATTGGCGTTTGGCACAGTCGGGTCAAGCTCGAATTATTATCGGTACGCGCTTAGCAGTGTTCACGCCTATTCCTAAGCTAAAAATCGTCATGGTGGACGAAGAGCATGATGGCTCTTACAAACAGCAAGACAGCATGCGCTATCACGCGCGTGATGTGGCAATGGTGCGTGCCCAACGCGCCAAAGTGCCGATGGTAATGGGCAGCGCTACGCCTGCTCTAGAAACTTGGCAAAACGCACAAACAGGCAAATACAAATTGTTAAGCCTTAATCAACGTGCGGTTGCGCAATCTGCTTTGCCTGACATTCGCTGTATTGATACCACCAAGCAAGAAAGCACCAATGGCTTAACGCCAGTCTTAGTCAACGCGATGCGTGAACGCTTAGAAAAAGGTGAGCAAAGCCTTTTATTTATCAATCGTCGCGGCTATTCGCCTGTTTTGCTCTGCAATGCTTGCCATTGGATTGCGCCATGTATGCGCTGTAGCAGTCGCTTGGTCGTGCACCTGAAGCAAGGCCGATTGCGTTGCCATCATTGTGGACATGAACAAAAAATTGTTCGCCAATGCCCCAGCTGTGGCAATGCCGATTTGCATCCAACGGGGCACGGTACGCAGCGTTTAGAAGAGACCTTAAAACAGCTTTTTCCGACCGCCAGAATTCAGCGCGTGGATAGAGATAGCACCAGCCGCAAAGAAGCGCTTAACGATATTCTCAATGCTGTGCATGCCAATGAAATTGATATTTTGGTGGGAACGCAAATGCTGGCCAAAGGCCACGATTTTCCCAACCTCACTTTGGTGGGTGTGATTGATACGGATAGCGCTTTATTTAGCCCAGATTTTCGTGCTTCAGAACGATTATTTGCCCAATTGATGCAAGTGTCAGGCCGTGCTGGTCGTGCAGAAAAGCCTGGCGAAGTGTTGATTCAAACCACCTTCCCCGCGCATCCATTATTCAATGCCTTGCGTAGCCAAGATTATCCAGCTTATGCCCAAACCCTGCTTGCTGAGCGTGAAATGGCGCAATTCCCGCCCTTCTGCTTTCTAGCCTTATTGCGGGCTGAGGCAAGCAACTATCGT
>JBDLQN010000013.1:0-17478 GCA_039800585.1 Pseudomonadota bacterium | reverse complement strand
GTCTAAAGCCATTTGTGTTAATGCCATGTTACTTCCTCCGCTTAATTGCTTATTTACAGTTATTAACTTGAGCTAATAACTACGTTTTTTAACTGATGTCATTCGTGACAACCAAAGTTGCTCAGTTCGAATGTGTCTTTATATAACTATTTTGGGTTTAGGTCAAAATTCTTTACACTTAATTTATCAGTCAGACCATGCTTTTTAGAGCCTCGACTAGTGCCTGACATTCAATATCGGTGCCGATTGTAATGCGTAAAAACTGGGCAATTTTGGCGGGCTTTTTAAAATGACGAATCACAATATTTTTAGCCCTTAGTTGGTTAGCCAATAATTCACCTTCGTGGGCGGGATGCCGGGCAAAAATAAAATTAGCGCCTGAAGGCAAAACTTCAAAGCCCATGCTTTGCAATTCTGAAACCAGCTTTTCGCGCGTAGTGATAACTTGCTGACGCGTTTTATCAAAATAGGCTTTGTCTTGCATGGCAGCAATCGCACCTGCCTGTGCAAAACGATCAAGTGGATAAGAGTTAAAGCTATCTTTCACTCGGTGTAAAGCGTCAATCAAATCAGGATGCCCAAGCGCATAACCGACGCGTAAACCAGCCAATGAGCGAGATTTTGACAAAGTATGCACAACCAATAGCTGTGGATATTGATTGATTAGCTTAACGGCTGACTCACCACCAAAATCAATATAGGCTTCATCAATAATAACGACAGAATCTTGGTTTGCTTTTAGTAATCGTTCAATTTCAGAAATCGACAATACACGGCCAGTCGGCGCATTAGGATTAGGGAAAATAATCCCACCATTGGGTTTGAAATAATCATCCACCTGAATTTCAAACGCATTATTTAAAGCAACTGTCTCAAAATCGATTTCATACAAGCCGCAATAAACAGGATAGAAGCTATAAGTCACGTCTGGGAACAAGATAGGCAAATCGTGTTTTAGCAAGGCATTAAAAGCATGTGCCAACACTTCATCCGAACCATTCCCTACGAACACTTGATTGAGGCTCAGGCCATGGTATTCAGCAATCGCTTTTTTTAAAGCATCCGAATTTGGATCCGGATAAAGACGCAACGTATCGGCAGCCTCTTTTTGCAAGGCCTCAAGCACCTTAGGACTTGGCCCATAAGGGTTTTCGTTAGTATTTAACTTAACGAGATTGTTAATTTTCGGCTGTTCACCTGGCACATAAGGCGTCAATTGATGAACAATTTTGCTCCAAAACTTACTCATTTTTTCAATCGATATTCTGCAGATTGGGCGTGCGCTTGAAGCCCTTCGCCATGCGCTAACGTTGATGCCACTTTACCTAAAGTTTGTGCGCCCTCAGAGGATACAAAAATCAAACTCGAACGCTTCTGGAAGTCATAAACGCCCAAAGGTGATGAGAAGCGCGCTGTGCGAGAAGTTGGTAATACGTGATTAGGGCCTGCGCAATAATCGCCCAGAGCCTCACAAGTATCACGTCCCATAAATATAGCGCCAGCGTGTTTGATTTTTTTGCTGAACGCCAAAGGGTCATCCATCGATAACTCTAAATGCTCTGGCGCAATGTAATTACAAATCTCAGCGGCTTCGTCCATATTGCGCACTTGAATCAATGCACCACGGTCCGCTAGAGAAGTGCTGATAATGTCTTTGCGTGGCATGGTTTGCACTAGCTTTTGGATACTTGCGTACACTTGATCCAAAAAGGCTGCATCTGGACTCAACAAAATAGCTTGCGCCAACTCATCATGTTCCGCCTGACTGAACAAATCCATTGCCACCCAATCAGGATTAGTTTGGCCATCGCAAATCACTAAAATTTCTGAAGGGCCGGCCACCATATCAATGCCTACCACGCCAAACACACGACGCTTTGCAGCCGCCACATAAGCGTTGCCGGGGCCTACGATTTTATCAACCTGTGGCACTGTTTCGGTACCGTAAGCCATGGCACCCACTGCTTGCGCGCCACCGATACAAAATACACGATCAACCCCTGAAATCGCGGCAGCAGCTAATACCAAGGCATTTTTCTCACCGTTTGGTGTTGGTACCACCATAATCAAGTCTTTAACACCGGCAACCTTGGCTGGAATGGCATTCATTAAAACTGAAGAAGGATAGGCGGCCTTGCCACCTGGCACATAAAGACCTACGCGATCTAAAGAGGTGACTTGTTGACCAAGAATAGTGCCATCCGCTTCTGTATATTGCCAAGAGGCCATTAATTGTTTTTCGTGATAGCTGCGCACGCGGTCAGCCGCCGTTTGCAGCGCCTCACGCTGTGCGGCTGGCAAACCACGCAAGGCCGCCTGAAGCTCACTTTGAGGAATTTCCAACTCAGCCAATTTGCTGGCATTAGTTTTGTCAAAACGATTGGTATATTCCAACACCGCGGCATCGCCACGCTTCTTAACATCTTTAAGAATATTGGCGACGACTTCGTCGATGCCATCATCTTGGGCAGTCTCAAAGGCTAATAGCGCTTTTAGCTTGCCATCAAAATCTTTATCTGCGCTTGAAAAGCGTCTTACTTTAATTTCACTCATTTGTTAAACCTAAATGCTTTATTGGTTAATTGCTTTTGTGAATGCATCCATAATCGGTTGCAACTTGGTGCGATTTAGCTTGAAAGAGGCCTGATTAACCACTAAGCGCGAACTGATTTCGCTAATCTCTTCCACCGCTTTAAGATTATTGGCGCGCAGAGTGCTCCCGGTGCTCACCAAATCAACAATCGCGTCAGCCAAACCCACTAGCGGGCCTAGCTCCATCGAGCCATATAGCTTAATTAAATCGACATGCATGCCTTTTGCAGCAAAGTGTTCACGCGCGGTTTTGACATACTTAGTGACGACCTTTAAACGAGCGCCGCTGCGAATAGACCCTAAATAATCAAAATCCTCACGCACAGCCACCATCATTTTGCATTTGGCTATTTGCAAATCTATGGGTTGATACAAACCTTCACCACCATGCTCATCCAGAACGTCTTTGCCAGCAATCCCTAAATCTGCGGCACCATACTGTACATAAGTTGGTACATCTGAAGCACGCACGATAATTAGACGTACATCATCACGATTGGTCGGCAAAATCAATTTGCGTGATGCTTCTGGATCTTCAAGCGCATGAATGCCCGCCGCCGCCAATAATGGGGTGGTTTCTTGAAAGATTCTGCCTTTTGAAAGTGCAATCGTAATCATAGTATTTTCTTTATTTTTAAGAGACGCGCTTCACATTCGCGCCTAGTGCATTCAATTTATCTTCTAAATTTTCATAGCCACGGTCTAGATGATAAATACGCTCAATTACCGTTTGGCCATTTGCCACTAAACCCGCCAACACTAAACTGGCTGATGCACGCAAATCAGTCGCCATGACCGTTGCGCCATCCAAATGCGATACGCCTTTTACTAAAGCGGTATTACCATCTATATCTATCGAAGCGCCCAAACGTTGCATTTCTTGCACATGCATAAAACGATTCTCAAAAATCGTTTCCGTCACTTTGGAAACGCCTTCTGCGACCGTATTTAAGGCCATAAACTGCGCCTGCATATCGGTTGGAAAGGCTGGATGCGGCGCTGTACGGATATTCACCGCTTTGAGTTTGCCATCACTTTTTACGGTAATGCTGTTTTTATCGCAACTCACTTGGGCGCCTGCTTCGCGTAGCTTCTCAATGACGGCATCTAGCAAATGCTCTTGAACATTGTTCAATTTCACTTCCCCACCTGTCATTGCCGCTGCCACCATGTAAGTGCCCGCTTCGATTCTATCGCATACCACTTGGTGTTCTGCGCCATTTAGCTTATCGACACCTTGAATCGTAATGGTATCGGTACCCGCGCCAGAAATCTTGGCGCCCATTTTAATCAGGCACTCAGCCATATCAACGACTTCTGGCTCTTTTGCTGCATTTTCAAGCACTGTCGTGCCACTTGCTAACGCCGCCGCCATCATGAGATTTTCTGTGCCTGTCACCGTGACCAAGTCCATGTAATAGCGTGCGCCCTGCAAACGTTGATTTGGCAAATGCTCAGTGGTCGCCTCAATATAGCCATGTTCAATGTGGATCTTCGCACCCATGGCCTGCAAACCTTTAATATGCAAATCCACAGGGCGAGAGCCAATCGCACAGCCGCCTGGCAATGAAACGCGTGCTTTACCAAAACGTGCTAACAACGGCCCCAGCACCAATATAGAGGCACGCATGGTTTTCACCATTTCATAAGGAGCTTCCAAGGTATGAATGACTGAAGCATCCAAATCAACTTTATCGCCTTGACGAGAGGCCTTGACACCCATGTGCTCAAGCAAATGTATCGTTGTCCCAACGTCTTTTAATTTAGGAACGCTAGAAAGTTTTAGTGGCGTTTCCGCCAACAATGCAGCACACAAAATAGGCAGTGCCGCATTTTTGGCACCTGAAACAGTTACTTCGCCTTGGAGGCGAGCACCACCTTGAATGACGAGTTTATCCAATTAAGCTATCGCTTCCGCTAAAAGTTTTTGTAATTCACCTTGCTCATACATGCTGCGCATAATATCAGCACCGCCAACAAACTCACCTTTAACATAAAGCTGAGGGATAGTTGGCCAGCTGGCGTAAATTTTAATGCCTTCACGAATGGCTGGGTCAGCCAATACGTCCACCGCAACAAAGTCCTTCACGCCTGATGCATTCAGAATTTGCACCGCTAAGCCCGAGAAACCACATTGCGGAAACTTAGGGCTGCCTTTCATATAAAGCACCACAGGATTGCTTGTAACTAATTCTTTAATTGCTGCTTGCGTATCCATTTCTACTCCTAGTTTCTTTTCTAAATTCTTTTGCCGGTATTTTGCCATGCTTCTGGGGTAAAGGTTCGCATAGACAGCGCATGAATTTCAGAGCGCATACGGTCACCCAAAGCTTGATAAACCAATTGGTGTTGCTGCACCATGTTTTTACCCATAAAAGCAGCGCTCACCACAATCGCTTCGAAATGCTGACCGTCATCGCCACGCACCTCGACATACTCACAAGGCTGACTTAGTGCATTAAAGCCATTTTTAATATAAGTCTTCAATTCTTCTGCACTTAACATCATCAACCTCTTAATTTATATCCTGCTTTTAACATACTGATGGTCAGTATCGATAAAGCCACAAAAAAGCCTATCACAACAGATAAACTGAACCATGGCGAAATATCTCCTTGCCCAAAAAAGCCGTATCTAAACCCATCAATCATGTAAAAGAAAGGGTTGAGATGCGATACTTTTTGCCAAACAGGCGGCAAGGAATGGATTGAATAGAACACGCCTGACAAGAAGGACAGCGGCATAATAACGAAGTTCTGAAAGGCTGCCATTTGATCAAATTTCTCTGCCCATAAGCCCGCAATAATCCCGAAAGTGCCCAACATACCGCTGCCAAAAAAAGCGAAAGCAAGAATAAACATCGGGTGTGCAATCGGCAAATCAATAAAGCAAATAGCCGTTAAATAAATCACAAAACCAACGACCAAGCCACGCACAATCGAGGCTAATAAGAAAGCCAAGAAAAACTCGATATAAGTCAGCGGTGTGAGCAATACAAAAATAATGTTGCCCATCACTTTTGATTGAATCAGGCTAGATGATGTATTGGCAAAAGCGTTTTGCAGTACTGACATCATAATCAAGCCAGGAATCAAAAATACAGTGTAAGGAACACCTGGGTAAACTTCGACCTTTGAACCCAAAACATGAGAAAAAATGAGCAAATACAAAAGTGCCGTCATCACAGGCGCAGCTACCGTTTGAAAGCTGACACGCCAGAAACGTAAAATCTCTTTTCTGAATAAGGTCCAAGGGCCGCGTAGACGTTGATTGATTAAGCTCATTTTCTAGTCACCAAATCAACAAAAACATCTTCCAAATCAGGCTCAATTAACTGCATATCCTCAATTACCGCCGCCGCGCTTCGAAGTTCAGACAGCACGAACTCCACTTGGCAGATTTCATTGAGGCCAAGCATATACTCTTGTTGATCTTGATGGCGAACCATCCCTGATAGCGATGCTGGCAAACTACAATTTAATCGTAATCGAAGATTTTTACCCGGAATACTCGCTAACAAATTCTTGGTGGTATCCAGCGCAATGACCTCGCCTTTTTTGAGCAAAGCCACGCGAGAGCAGAGCTCCTCGGCCTCCTCCAAATAGTGCGTGGTCAGAATAATAGTATGACCTTCGCGATTTAATCGTTTGATAAATTCCCACAAAGTATGACGAAGCTCAACATCGACCCCTGCAGTGGGTTCATCCAACACAATCACCGGCGGTTTGTGGGCAAGTGCTTGCGCAATGAGCGCACGGCGCTTCATGCCACCAGATAAACGGCGCATATTGGTGTGCGCTTTGTCAGCCAAGCCCAAGCACTCGATAATCTCATCAATCCAAGCATCATTTTCTGGGCCTTTGCCAAAATACCCTGCTTGAAAACGCAGCATCTCACGCACATTAAAAAATGGATCAAATACCAACTCTTGAGGAACAACCCCCAGCGCATGACGCGCTTGTTGATATTGAGAGACCACATCAAAACCCATCACTGACAAATTGCCACTGGTAGGACGTAACAAACCCGCCATCAAGTTAATTAATGTTGATTTACCCGCGCCATTAGGCCCCAACAAGGCAAAGAATTCGCCTTGTTCAATCGCCAGGTCTATCCCTTTCAGTGCATGTAATGCACCAAAATGCTTGTGAACCTGCGTTAATTTAAGTGCGGGAGTCATATTATCCTCGGGCGAGAACCCAATAGATCCTTAACGCTTAACTTGGGGAATGAGTTTGGTAATGCCGTAAAGCGCCATCAAACTCTGCAAATTCTGAGGAAGATGCGAGAACTTTAAGTCGCAATCTTTAGCTTGAGCATGACGCAGCCATTCGAACATCAGGCTTAAGGTCGCCGTATCGACGTGTCCAACTTCTGAAAAATCAATCACCAAGCGTGTCTGTGCTGGCAAATGACGAGTTTCTGTTAACAGACTAGGGGCATCATCAATAGTGATATCACCACTGAGCTGCCAAGATTTCGCTGTTTTTTGAATTTGTACCAATTGAATTCTCAGTGATTATTTTTTAGCGCTTGCGTTACTTTTATTTTTCTCAACAAGCTTTTGAATTAAGCCGTCCATACCGCCTTGGCGGACTTCATTACTGAATTGACCGCGGTAATTTGTCACCAAGCTCACACCTTCGATGGTGATGTCATAGACCTTCCAAACGTCACCCATTTGCTCCAAAGTATAATCCACCCCAATTGGCTGGCCACCTGGCTGCAAAATTTGTGTTTTAACAGTCACTTGCTTGTCGTCTGCAATATCACGCATAGGCTTGTATTCAATGGTTTGATTGCGATATTTAGATAAAGCAGAAGCGTAAGTACGAATCAACAATGTACGAAACTCACGCTGAAACGCATCCTGTTGCTCTTTAGAGGCTTTACTAAAATTTTTGCCTAATACCAAGCGACAAACGTGGTCAAAATTAAAGTTCGGCATGATTTTCTCTTCTGCCAAAGCAAAAATCTTTTCCTGGTCACCATTTTGGATGTCTTTGTCTTTCTTGACGATAGTCAGCACATCATCCGCCACACCCTTAACAAACACATCAGCTGGCACATTGGCATGTGCTGTCGCAGATGCACAGAAAAGTACAAAACTTAGAATTACTGAGCTTAAATATTTCATTTTTATTCCGCTGCCTTGGTATCTGACTTATTGTTTTCTGATGCTTTGTTATACAAAAACTGGCTAATCAATTTTTCAAGCACGACCGCATCTTGGGTATGCTGGATTTTATCACCTGCTTTTAATTGAGCCTCTTCACCACCAGCCTCTAGGCCAACGTACTGCTCACCTAATAAACCAGCCGTGTAAATATTCGCAAAAGTATCTGTAGGAAACTGGTAACGTTTATCAATTTTTAAGGTTACTTTAGCTTCATAGTCTTTAGGGTCAAAAACGATGCTGTCGACGCGACCAATTACTACACCAGCACTTTTTACTGGAGCGCGAGGCTTAAGCCCGCCAATATTCTCAAACGCTGCGGTGACTTGATAAGTTTCGCCAAGATTGCTTGAGGTGAGATTACCAACTTTAAGCGCTAGACCAAACATAGCTGCCACACCCAAAGCGACGAAAACACCTACCCATAAATCTACTGTTGTCCGTTCCATACTATCTCCAATTTACTGCTTAATACTCGTTTGTTTTTGCGAAAATTAATGAATCATAAAGGCGGTCAAAATAAAATCTAAGCCCAACACTGCCAATGATGAATTCACAACGGTTCTTGTCGTCGCGCGACTTACGCCTTCGGCGGTAGGCGGGGCGTCATAACCTTCAAACAGCGCAATCATGGTACATACAACGCCAAACACCACACTTTTGATGACACCATTCACGATATCATCATAAAAGTCCACGCTGGCTTGCATCTGCGACCAAAAGGCACCGCTATCGACTCCAATAATGGGGACCGCCACAAAATAGCCCCCCATAATACCTACCATTGAAAATAGTGCAGCCAAAATAGGCATCGCAATCACACCTGACCAAAATCTTGGCACAATCACACGCGCCACGGGACTGACCGCCATCATTTCCATTGCTGAGAGCTGCTCAGTAGCTTTCATCAAACCGATTTCAGCGGTAATTGCGGTGCCAGCACGGCCAGCAAACAGCAAAGCTGTCACCACTGGGCCTAACTCACGCACCAAAGCCAAAGCGACAAGAACGCCAATCGCTTCTGATGAGCCATATTTTTGCAAGGTGTTGTAACCCTGCAAGCCAAGCACCATGCCAACAAAAAAAGCTGACACTAGAATAATTAACAAAGACAAAACGCCCGTCGCATAGACTTCACGAATAATCAAACTCGGACGCTTTAAGCTTTCGAATAAATAAACCCAAACTTGGAAAAATAAGCGCGCAGCCGCTCCCACTCGCCAAACGCCATCAATGACACGATGCCCCAAACCTGCCAATACTGCATTTAATCTTTTAAGCATGTTGCCCTTTCAGCATTTCACTCGCGTAGTCTTTGGCTGGATAGTGAAATGGCACAGGACCATCAGCTTCACCGTGCACAAACTGATGAACGAAAGGCATTTTGGATCTGCGAAGCTGGTTGGGCGTACCTTCAGCAACCACAACACCTTCAGATACAAAATAAACGTAATCGACAAAACTAAAGGTTTCATGCACATCATGGGTGACCACGATTGATGTGGCGCCAAGTGCGTCATTCAAACTACGGATCAAATTACAAACCACTCCCATCGAAATAGGATCTAAACCAGCAAACGGTTCGTCATACATAATGATTTGCGGATCCAAAGCGACAGCACGAGCAAGCGCAACGCGACGTGCCATGCCCCCAGAAAGCTCTGCTGGCATCAGGTTGTGTGCACCACGCAAGCCAACGGCATTTAGCTTAAGCATCACAAAGTCACGCACCATGGATTCAGGCAGGTCAGTGTGCTCACGTATTGGAAAGGCCACGTTTTCATAGACCGATAAATCCGTAAACAGTGCGCCAAACTGGAATAGCATGCCCATTTTTCGGCGTAAACGATACAAATCCTCACGGCCCTGCTCGTGTACCACCTCACCATCAACCTTAACCTCACCAACATTAGGTTTTAACTGCCCCCCGATAAGGCGCAGCAAAGTGGTCTTGCCACTACCACTACCACCCATGATGGCAACAACTTTACCTCGAGGAAAAACCATATTAATGCCCTTATGGAGCAAACGATTTTTGTACCCGAACGAGAGATTGTTAATTTCGACGATGTTGTCGGACATGACTCTTAAAATTCAATAAAAATATCAGCGTATTTTAATGCAATTTTAATCGCAAAGATAATAGAAATAGAAAAGCCCAATAATCACCAGCACAATTGCTAGCTCGATGAGCGTAAATCCTGATTCTTTTTGCATTTTTTAGCCTCCTGTATGAATGATTGCTTTTCTTAGCTTTGCTTAGCAAACACCGACAACTAGGATAATTGCCCAAAAAACATATCTCAAACTTCATCGTCACTCATAAAATAAGGCTGCCAAAATACCTCACAAGTAAAGCGACGGCAGAAAGAAAAACGCCACCGCACGGATGATGCGGTGGCGCAAAATTACAGTGGTGAAATTAAAATTTAAAGCGTGCCGTAAGAGTGTAACCCTGACAAAAACATATTCACTCCTAAGAAAGCAAAACTTGTCACCAAGAGGCCAATCAAGGCCCACCAAGCCAACATTGGCCCACGCAAGCCTTTAACCAAGCGTAAATGCAACCAAGCGGCATAATTAAGCCAAACGATTAAAGCCCAAGTTTCTTTAGCATCCCAAGACCAATACCCACCCCACGCTTCTGCCGCCCAAACAGCCCCTAAAATCGTTGCAATAGTAAAAAATGCAAACCCTACTGAAATGGCTTTGTACATCAAATCGTCCAGCACCTCTAAACTTGGCAGGCTAGCAGTCATTACGCCTTTATTAGAAAGCAAATAAGCGCTCGCCACCATCGCGGCCAGCGAGAAAGCACCGTAGCCAACAAAATTGGCGGGCACGTGTATCTTCATCCAATAAGATTGAAGTGCTGGCACTAAAGGCTGAATGCCATTGGCATGACGACTAAATGTGTACCAAAGAATGAAGCCTACGGCAGCGCTCACCACTAACATCACAAAGCCACCTAGCTGTTTGGTTTCATAACGATGTTCATAATAGAGATACATCAAAGAGGTAATCAGACAAAATAAAATAAAGACCTCATAAAGATTACTAAGCGGGATATGGCCGACATCTGGCGCAATCAGATAAGACTCATACCAGCGCACCATTAAGCCTACAAAGCCCATCAGCACCGCGCTCCAAACCAGCGTTGTGGCAACTTTAGCGGTAAATGCAGAGCGCTTAAATAAAGCAAACCAGTAAGTCAGTGCAGATAGCACAAACAGCACATTCATCCACATAATGGCTGTCTGACTACCAATTAAATATTTCAATAAAAATGCTTGGTTGGCAAGTTCAAGATCCCCTTGATAAAGCGAAATTGAAAACAAACTAATGACGGCAACACTCGGCACCAAATAGCGCATTGATTTCCAGAACCATCCCAATAAACTAAAGGTAATCCCTGCACCGAATAAAAAAGTCGTTTCGTAGATATCCATAAACTGACTGTATTTAGAAAATGCAAAAGCTGCCGCTGCCATTAGCGCAAAGGCGTAAAGCCAATCCACTACACTAAGCTGCTTTAAAAATGGTTGGGGCTCGTCGTTTGAATTGACTATTTTCTGAGTTTTCATCATGGTTATCCTGCAAATAAGCGAAGGCTATATTAACTTTCCAATAGATTGTTTAGTTGACTTTGGTAGCGCTCAAACTCCATCTCAAAATCACGATTTTTTCGATTAGCGGACATCGCGAACAACACAGTTTTTGATGTTGGTTTTAAAAGCAACCATATTCTTCGCTCACGAATATAAATCATAGAGAAAATGCCTAACACTAATAAGACCGAGCCTAAATAAACTAAGTTCTTGCCTGGCGAGCGAGTCAATTGCAACCCACTTGCTTCGCGCTGCTCAAACTTCGTTAATTCCAAATAAACTGGCGCACCATAATAAAACAAATCACTCATCGCATTTAGCGAATCTTGCAAGAATGATGATGTGTGTTCATCCGCCTGTGCGGACTTAATGCCTGCCCGCTCCTGCGCCATTTGATAAGCTTCAAACGCAGCACTTGTCATAATTTTGATATAAGTTTGCGCCGCTTTTTCACGTTGATCTTGCGGGACAGATGTTTCAATCATTTTGGCAATCGCGGCATACCCTCCATCCGCAAACACGCCCAATAACTGCACGACACTGGTCTCAAATTTATTTTGAGTCGCAGCCCTTGCAGCATCTGAATTGAGTGCTTTTTCGGCAAAACGATGGGCTATTTGCGCATGTAATGACTTATCAAATAAAACCGACTTTAGCCGCATAAAACCCTGTAATTGCAAATCAGGGTCAGCAGGAATTCTTAAATACTTAAATTCTTCTTGCGGCGAGGAGCGCATACCCGAAACAAAATAATATTTGCCATCCAACTGCAATGGCTGCATATAGTTAACATATTCGTTAGCTTGTCCTGAAGCATCTCTTACCTTAAAGGTGACATTTGCCCCTACATTGTGTGGCTTACCTTTTCCATCAGGACTTAGATTGAGAATATTGAATTTTCGGAAATCGTTAAATTCAAGCTGATACTGAGCGTTACCTTCATCAAAAGGGACTTTTTTGAATATCGCGCCGGAAATAGATTTTGGTTTATCCTCATTGCCTAAAATATTCCAAGCACTAAATTGCAGCGTTGACCCACCGTCTTGGAAGTCAGATTGATAAATCGCAATGCCTTTGTAAATCAAAGGATGGTTCACACTAATGGTATGCTTAAACGGCGCTTTCAAGTCAGGGTCATAAATCACCAAATCACTTTCGAATGATTTAGGTTGCCCTGTTGGATAGTGCTCGATTCTGAAGTCAGTTAGGCCAATACCAAACGGCAACTCCTGCACCATGTAACCATCTCGCACGCGCTGAAAAGCAACATCAGCAGTCGCACCTTCCGGCAAGGTCATATTGGCTCTAAAAGAAAGGTTTTTAACCGATAGTCGGCTAACTTTTGGCACTTGGTTAGCAGGAATATCGCGCACTTCTACTTTTTTCTGCCCAAAAAACTCTTGAAGCTTAAGTGGCACATTGCCATCCATCAGACCACCGATACAAATGATCACAATCGCAAGGTGCGTAAAAATATATCCCAAACGCTGGTAACTGCCAGCCTTAGCAGCAATCAATTCGCTACCATCCTTTTGCTGGACACTTCTAAAGCGAAAGCCACGTGCCACTAAAAACTGGGTAAGTAGTGGCCTAATTTCATCGGCATTTTTAGCATAGGCATATTCGTGTTGATGACTAAAAGCACGCAAGGATTTTTCTGTGGCATTTTCTCGGTAGGCCTTTAACTCTTTGAGCATTAGAGGCGTATTACGGTAAATACAGAGGCTGGTTGAAACAACCAAAAAGATGAGAATCAATAAAAACCAGGCACTATGATAAACATCATAAAGCCCCAACATCTCGAAAAAATCGAACCAGAATTGGCCAAATTGAATGATGTAATTCGCGTACGGCTCATTCTGCTTGAGCACAGTGCCGATAATTGAAGCAATACCAAGCACCGTCAATACGCTTACTGCAAAGCGCATCGAACTAAGAAGTTCATATAATCTTTTTGAGCTTGTCATGCTTTTATTCCAGAAAATCTTAATTGCCAAAAATTAAGGGTGGCATGGCCACCCTTGATCAACAATCCATCGATTGCAATCCCTAAACCTTAATGCAACCCTTGAAGGTAGTCTGCCACTGCAACCATGTCTGCTTCTGACATTTTTGCTGCAATCATACGCATCACTTTAGCATTGTCATTGGCACGCTCACCCACGCTAAAAGCTTTAAGCTGAGCAACTACATAATCAGCATGTTGGCCGCCCAAACGTGGAAACTGAGCAGGCATACCAGCACCTGTTGCACCATGGCAAGAAGCGCAAGCTGGCAAACCATTTGCAGCGTTACCTGCGCGGTAAATTTTCTCGCCCAAAGAACCTGCTGTGTTAGTTTTTGTGCTGCCTGTTTTAGCAGCTTGGGCGCCAAAATATGCCGCAACATTTGCCACATCTTCTGCAGAAAGTGTAGCCGCCATGCCAGACATGACGGGGTTTTTACGTTCGCCAGATTTGAAATTATTAAGCTGCTTAGCCAAATACTCAGGATGCTGACCAGCCAATTTAGGATTCGTTGTAATCATGCTATTGCCATCAATGCCGTGACATGCGGCACATACGCCAGTCACTATTTTTTCTGCTGCTGCGGCATTACCTGCTGCTTGCGCTGCATCTGCCATACCCACCAACAAAAGAATTGCCGCTAAAAAATGACCCATTTTCATACTGATTTTTCCTAAAGTCGCAATGTGTGCCAAAACTATTAAGGCCCACACTGTTTTGAATGATGGAAACATTTTATCGAAAATCGCTTAATCGTGGTAGCATTTTGCGCCTCGACGAGGTTTATCCTCAAAAGGATTTGTCTTATGCCACTGTTTCAAAACGCGACCTTTTACATTTCAGCGCATCATTTACGTGACCTTCCGCCACCTGCTGGCATGGAGGTAGCTTTTGCTGGGCGCTCAAATGCAGGTAAATCAAGCGCGCTCAACACACTGGCCAATCACAATCGATTAGCTTATGTGAGTAAGCAACCCGGTCGCACACAGCTCATCAACTTTTTTAGTCTAGGTAACGATCGTTTTTTAGTCGACTTGCCTGGATATGGCTATGCAAAAGTGCCTGTAGCTATGCGTGAACATTGGCAATTGACACTTTCTAAATACTTAAGTGAACGCAGAACGCTGGGTGGTTTGGTGCTAGTGATGGACTGCCGCCATCCACTCACACCACTGGACAGGCAAATGCTGGATTGGTTTTCGCCAAGCGGCAAGCCCATTCACGTATTGCTGACCAAATCGGATAAATTATCAAGAAATGCGGCCAATCAAACATTGGCGGCTGTCAAAAAAGAACTGCAAAGCACTTGGGATAACTGCACGATTCAACTTTTCTCCAGCTTAAAGAAACAAGGTGTAGAAGAAGCTGAAAAAGTGATTGGCGCTTGGCTGAATAATTCGCTAGATTCTGCTGAAGACCAAATCCCAAACACCGTGGCCTAATTTAATTCCTCGATTTTCAAATTTAGTCAGCGGACGATAAGCTGGCTTCTCCGCATATTCTTGGGCAGTATTCTTCAACATAGGCTCAGCTTGCAGAACCTCTAAGACCCATTCGGCATACTCTTGCCAATCGGTCGCCACATGCAAATAACCGCCTGGCTTAATTTTCGCGCATAACAATTTCACAAAGTCAGCTTGAATCAAACGACGCTTGTGGTGACGTTTTTTATGCCAAGGGTCAGGAAAGAAAATATGCACCCCATCAAGGCTGGCGTCAGGCAACATATGATTAAGCACATCTACTGCGTCATGCTGAATAATCCGAATATTGGAGATGGATAACTCATCAATCAACTTCAACAGCGCACCAACCCCTGGCGTATGAACCTCAACGCCTAAGAAATCTTTTTCAGGTAGCGTCTTTGCAATCTTGGCAGTCGTTTCCCCCATGCCAAACCCAATTTCCAAAATCTTTAGACTGTCCGCACGGCCAAAAATGGCGGGCAAATCAATGCGTTCTGGCTTATATTCAAGTCCAAAACGCGGCCATTGCTCGGTGAGTGCTTTCTCTTGGCCTTTGGTTAAACGCCCCTGACGCAGAACAAAACTTCTAATACGTCGTTGCTTTAAGTCTTCTTCAGCCATTGCTGTAGTGGTTTGTGAATTCATGGCGCGCATTATACGTGATGGCTAAAGTGTATGTGTTTTGTCACCAGCTGAAAATCCTATTAAATCGATGCCCAAATTTTTAGTAAATGCGATTACCTTGAATAAATCACCCATTTCAGCAGGCGATAGCAGTTTCTGGGCTGCTGCAACAACAGGCAAGTAATTTTCTTGCTTGTCTCCAGCTGATTCCTCTAAAAATTTCATAATGCCGGCATTGATCAAAAACTGTGCTTGGGTGGTAAATCCGACCAACTCCAATTTTGCACCAACGCCAGCTTCCGCAATCCTCGTAAAATCGACGTGCGCAGTGATATCTTGCAAGCCAAAATAGAGCAACGGATTGTCGTGAGCATGGTGTCGATAGTGGCACATCAAGGTGCCCTGATGGCGTTGCGGATGATAATACTCTGCGCGCGAAAAACCATAATCCACCATCATCAACGCACCTGTTTGAAGCATTCCAGCCAAACTAGCAATCAGGCCAGAAGCAGCAGGGCAAACTTCAATGGCGTAATTTTCAGAAAGATTAAGCGCTTCCACAAACTGAGTTAACTGGACATCTTTGAGTGGTTTTTCTTGCCACAAAAATTGGGAGGTATCAGACACTACCCCCATCTCAAAAAAACCTTGTTCGCGCCTTTTTACAATATGGATAGGCAATGCATCCAGCACCTCATTAGCCAAAACAAACCCGCTGAATTCCTTAGGCAGCTTATCCAACCAAACCACTTTTTCGAATAACTCTGCGGGCAATTCAGCTTTTAATTTCTCTTGCTGCACCTCACGTAAATAGGCACTCACTTCCAATATAAAGTAATGCTGAATGCTACTTTTAGAATCATGTAGTGCTAGCAACAAGTCCTTTGCTAGACGGCCTGTTCCAGCACCCAGCTCTAGAACATTGCTCTGAATATTTTGGATGTTTAGTGCTTGTATGACCTGCGTCACTTGATTAGCAATGGTCTTAGCAAACAAAGGTGAAATTTCTGGCGCTGTGACAAAATCCCCAGCAAAACCGAACTTTTTCGCACCGCCACTGTAATATCCTAGGCCTGGCTCGTATAAAGCCAGATGCATAAAATCTGCGAAATTAATCCAGCCGTCATTCAACTGTATGGCTTGATGAATTTTTTCGGACAAGGCCAAACTGTGCGCAATCGCATCAGCATTTGGCTGCGGTAAAGTGGTCTGCATACTGACAATAGGTTTAAGGCAAGACTGGATTATAATTGCATCAAACTAAAAAACAGGAAAATTGTGGGAACAAACCTAGAAAATAAAGTGATTTTAATTACTGGTGGCGCCAAACGAGTAGGGGCTGCCATCTGCCGACTTTTGCATAGTAACGGCGCGAACTTAATGATTCACTACCGAAGCTCAGTCAATGAAGCTCGAGCACTTCAATCTGAACTTAATTTAAAACGCCCGAACTCTGTTGCGATTATTCAGGGCGACCTCCTTAACTTGGCCGTACTCCCACGACTCATTCAAGAAACAGTTCAACACTTCGGCAAACTTGATGTGCTGATTAACAACGCATCCAGTTATTACTCGACAGAGCTTGGTGCGATTGATGAGGATGCTTGGCAAGATTTAATGGGCTCAAATTTAAAAGCTCCTTTATTTTTGTCTCAAGCAGCGGCAAATGAGTTGCGTAAACAGCAAGGCTGTATCGTTAATATTACCGACATGCACGTGGAGCGCCCCAAAAAAGGCTATATTGTCTATAGCGTCGCCAAGGCTGGTCTAGTTACTCTGACTAAATCCTTAGCGCATGAACTAGGCCCTGATGTACGCGTCAATGCGGTTGCTCCAGGCCCTGTCATGTGGCCAGAAAACAATCCTCAGTTCGATGAGCTTTATCGACAACGCGTCATTTCTCAAACGTTGCTCAAGCGAATTGGCGAACCAGAAGATATCGCTAAAGCGGTTAAATTTCTTATTCAAGATGCCCCGTTCATCACAGGCCAAGTGATTGCCGTAGA
>JBDLQN010000012.1:0-18087 GCA_039800585.1 Pseudomonadota bacterium | reverse complement strand
AGAGGCTAATATCAATTGGGCGGCAAAGCTTGAAGATGCTGGTGCGCATGTGGTGTACGGTGTAGTCGGTCACAAAACGCATGCAAAAATGGCCATGGTGGTGAGACGAGAAGAGGGCAAGCTTAGACGCTATGTGCATCTTTCGACAGGAAATTACCATCAAAGAACAGCGAAGTTATATACCGATTTTGGCTTATTGACTTGCCACGAGGCGATTTGTAAGGACGTGAATGACGTATTTGCGCAGCTGACTGGTCTGGGCAAATCTAACAAGTTGAGACACTTATGGCAGTCACCTTTTACCTTGCATAGCAATTTGCTTGAAGCGATTAAAAAAGAAGCGGAAATCGCAAAGTCTGGGAAGAAAGCACAAATTATTGCCAAGATGAATGCCTTGCTGGATGAAGAAATTATCCGCGCCTTGTACGAGGCTTCGAATGCTGGTGTGAAGATTGATCTTTTGGTGCGTGGAGTCTGTGCACTTAAACCAGGTATTAAAGGTGTTTCTGAAAATATACAAGTGCGTTCGGTTGTTGGACGTTTTTTAGAGCACACACGAATCTTTTATTTTTATCATCACGGCGATAGACGCGTTTACTTGTCGAGCGCAGATTGGATGTATAGGAACTTCTTTAAACGCATTGAAGTTTGCTTCCCGATTTTAGATCCTAAGGTCAAAAAGAGGTTGATTAAAGAGGGCTTGGAAGTTTATCTTAAGGATAATCTGAATGCTTGGATGATGGCTTCTGATGGTACTTATCACCCTCGGTCCAAGCGCGGGAAGCCGCTCTGTGCGCAAGAGATGCTGTTGGAAACGATGAACCAGAGTGTTGGGGTCTAGAAACTTGCCTATTTAATTTTCAATGGCACGTTGATATCTTCCCAAAAGCCAATTTCAGATTGCAGCTCGGCTTTGGTTAGTGGATTTTTTGCTAACCAATTGCGCTCAATTTCCAAATCAAATCCTGTCTTTGACCAGCTGAGTCTTAATGCTGGTGGTTTAACATCTTGTCTGTTTCGATGAAATAAAATGGCTAGCCTTAGAATCATAGTCAGAGCACAGCGGTCATCGGAAATAAGAGGCATGGTCAGTTTTGATAACGATCTTCGTTGGCTGCGAATTAAAAAGCCTAATATTTCCTGTTCCATTTTTGAGAAGCCTGGCATGTCGCCGTTTTCAATAATGTAAGCAGAGTGCTTATGAAAACCGCTATGGGCAATCGTGACACCAATTTCGTGTAATTTGGATGCCCAGGTAAGGTATTGTTTGGCTAGCGGAAGATCCATGGCTAGCTTGTTTTTCACCTGTCCAAGTAAGTCTAGTGATAATTTCTGAACACGTTTTGTTTGGTTCTTATCAACCTGATAGCGCCTCATAAAGCTATTAACTGTTAGCTCTCGCGTATCTTGATGTTGAATTCTGCCAAGTAATTCGTATAAAACACCTTCTCTCAGCGCGCTATTGGCGACGGTAATTCTCTTAATCCCTAACTCATTAAAAGCAGCGAGCAAAATAGAAAGCCCGCCTGCAATTACATTGGCACGATCGCCACTTAATCCAATTAGATCTATTTTTTTTGTGTCTTTAAATTTAATCAGCATGTCACGCAGTGCGCGTAGCCCCTCAGCGGTGACTTCTCCGTTGGTAATATTATTTAGCCTTAAAACCTCACCAATCGCACGTGCGGTGCCAGACGAGGCAACTGCTTCTTGCCAGTATTTTGAGTGAAATTTTTTGGAGATACTTTGAATTTCAGAGGCTGCTGAGATGGTTGCCTTTTCAAAAGCGGCCGCCGTTAATTTTCCCGTGGGAAAGAATTTAAGGCTGTAACTGACGCAGCCCATGTATAAACTTTCCATGTGGAGAGGTTCAAGTCCCTCACCAATAATAAATTCTGTAGAGCCGCCCCCGATATCAATCACTAGACGGCGATGGTCTGCTTTTGGCAGGCTATGGCTAACCCCAACAAAAATCATGCGTGCTTCTTCTCGGCCAGCAATAATTTCAATTGGAAAACCTAAGGCTTCCTCCGCCTCTTTTAGAAGTTGTGGGGCATTCTTTGCTACACGAAATGTGTTAGTGGCAACTGCTCTCACGGCTTGAGGTGGAAGTCCACGTAGACGTTCACCAAATTTTTTTAAACATTCAATCGCTCTTTTTTGACTCTCTTTATCAAGCGTTTTGTTAGCTGTTAGGCCAGCGCCTAGCCTCACAGATTCACGCATGGAGTCATGGAAAATAAGGTGGTCGTCGACTACTTTTGCAAACTGAAGTCTGAAACTATTTGAGCCTAAATCTACAGCGGCAATTTCTGAAAAGTGATTAGGTTGACTGGACAAAATAAACCTTAAGTTCGGATGCTGAAAAAATGTATTTATAGATAGAAAGGGATACGTCTATTTTAAATTTAGATGTATTTAGCCGTTCACTATAACGCTTAAATATGACGTTTCGATTAAATTTTTTATTTAAGGAAATTGTCATTAAGTTGTCATATTTAGCCACCATTATACGCGCGTGAAAGTGCAAAATTCCAAAAAACGGAGGTTGGTATGGCTTATCGATTAGCGCTGTATGTTGACCGCGCAAAAGCCCTAGATAGCGCGTTATGTATTCGTGTTAATCAAACGAGCCGCTATCAATTGATACGCGTTTGGTTTAGATTGGTTAGCCGTTTAGGAGATGGTGTATTTTGGTATACCGTTATGTTGGGTATTGTTGCCACTCAAGGCATGAGTGGAGCATTCCCAGTATTACATATGGCGTCTGTCGGACTTGTTGGAACCGTTTTCTATAAATGGATTAAAGGTAAAACTTTACGCCCACGTCCTTATGAAGTTCACCAAGATATTTGGTTGACGGGCCGCCCCTTGGATCGTTTTAGCTTTCCATCGGGGCATACCCTGCATGCGGTAGCTTTTAGCACAGTTGCCTTGTTTTATTACCCAGTGTTATTTCCAGTTGTGGTTCCGTTTGCTGTGATGGTGGCTTTATCTCGAGTAGTGCTTGGTTTGCATTACCCAAGCGATGTGATTATGGGAGCCTTGATTGGCTTAAGTCTATCCACAATATCTTTGATGATATTGTAATTTTAGCTTTGTATTGCCAGTGCTTTTTGACGAGTTGCGGGTGCAAAGTGTCTAATTGGCGACGGGTGTAACAGGGCCAAATCTCCTAAGCATTCAAGTCTCCAGACGCTCAATTGCTCAGTATTTAAATGAAGTAGCTCTGCCTCCCATTCGGGAGTGGTTCCTGTCAGTACCAACCCAATATCTGCAATCGCTACCTGAGTTTTGGCAATGTAATAAATGAAATGCGTGTGTACCCGTTTATCAGCTAGCCTTGAAACTTGGTAAATCAAACTTGGAATTTTAAATGCTCGAAGCGTGTCATCCCAAAAGCTCAATTTTAGGATGAGTTTTTTTGTTTCTGCGCCAGAGCAGGCAAAACGTGGCGCAATAAATTGTGTTAGTTGATTTGCATGTTTTCTTAAAAGTCTGCCTGGAGAGACCTCTAATAAAGGTGCTAAGTGAGCATCCATTGCCCACTCGGAAGCGATGTGAGCAAGCATACCTCTATCAATCCACATTTCTTCATGCGCTGGCACAAAGTGGTTATGGGCAATCACATCTACATAAAGATGGCTTGCATAGCCTATTGCAATTGCCAGCTCCTCTTCGCTGTTGGCGCTTTCTAGCAAGGTGTGAGCATGGTGCCAATCATGGGTGCCGCGATATTTCTTGGAAATAATGGCTAGGTCTGGCAGACAAGCGCCAGCCATGACTAGTTCTGGGAATTTCTGAATGGCAGCTCTTAGCTTGGGATCTAGCAGAGGCATTGCCCAAAGCAGGGAGTGGGCAAAGTATAAATGGGTCATTAGTCCCCATGCATTCGCTTCAGATGCATGAAAAATAAAAGGAAGCATCCAAAGTAGATATTTAAATTTGCTTTGCATGAGCTGACATTTTAGCCACCAAGGTTAAAAGAAAATGAAACTTTTGTGATAGGTTTGTGACGGCTTCGATAGCTAGATGAAGATTTGCTATACTTGCCTCAATTTTAAAAGCGAGAGTGATATGGAAAGTCCATTTAAAGGTAAAACAGGTCTTCGTCGTCTATTGAATGCATTCGGATATTCCATGGATGGATTGGCGGCTGCTCATCAGAATGAAGATGCGTTCAGGCAAGAGGTACGTTTGGCGCTTTTGCTTATTCCTGCCGCTATCTATTTTGGGCACACCAACGTTGATCGTGCGTTGATGATAGGGTGTGTGTTTTTAGTGCTTATTGTCGAACTAATGAATTCCTCTATGGAAGCGACTGTTGATCGTATATCTTTGGATCATCACCTGTTGGCAAAACGCGCTAAAGATATTGGTAGTGCTGCAGTTTTCGTGTCTTTAATCAACTTAGTTGTTGTTTGGGGACTGATCATTTTCTTTTGATTTAATTGTGACAATTCACAAACTTGTCATAATTCATCTTTATTATCCATTTTCGGCAGCCTTCGTTGGCAACCTTTATTTTGATTCCTTTAATAAGGCCGAGAATTGAAAATACTATTTATTTCTGATGTCTACTTCCCAAGAGTTAATGGCGTATCTACATCCATCCGTACTTTTGTAGCTCAAATGCAAAACATCGGGCATACCGTCCATTTAATTGCGCCAGATTATGGTGTTAAAACCCCTGATGAAGCTTGGATTAAGCGCATTCCTGCGAGGAAAATATTTTTTGATCCTGAAGATAAGCTAATGAAATACGGCGCTGCCATCGACCGTCTCACTGAGCTTCGCCAAGAGCAATATGACATAGTTCACATTCATACACCGTTTGTTGCGCATTATTTGGGCTTGAAGCTGGCACATCTATTAAATGTTCCTGTTGTGGAAACTTACCACACTTTTTTTGAGGACTATTTGCACCACTACCTGCCGATTATTCCTAAGTCTATTGCACGCAGTTTGGCTAGATTTGTTTCTAGAAGGCAATGTAATGCAGTAGATGCAATTATTTCGCCCTCGCAGCCGATGTTAGATGTGCTGCGGGATTATGGTGTTAAATCGAAAGCCAATGTAGTGCCGACTGGATTGCAAGCGCATAGCTTTGAAAAAGCCAATGGTAAAAATTTTAGAGAAAAATACGGCATCGCGCTTGATCGGCCAATGGGCTTGTTTGTTGGTCGTGTGGCTTTTGAGAAAAATATTAGCTTCTTGTTGCGAACATGGGCTGAGGTGATTAAAAAGCAGCCAGATGCTTTGCTTGTGATTGCTGGTGAGGGTCCTGCTGAAAAGAGTTTGCATGCTTTGGGTAAAGCATTAAACCTCGAAGATAATTTGAAATTTATTGGTTATTTAGATAGAGAAACAGAGCTTAATGCTTGTTATGCAGCGGCAGATATTTTTGTGTTTTCTTCGCTGAGTGAAACTCAAGGTTTGGTGCTGTTGGAAGCGATGGCACAGGGTACTCCTGTAGTCGCTATTGCTGAACTTGGCACCAAATCAATTTTGGTTGAGGGTAAGGGTGCTTTGATTGCCCCTGAAAACGAGTTGGTTTTTGCTGAAAAGGTGAATGCTTTGCTTAGCAATAAAACACTCAGAAATAAACTGAGCAAGGCTGCGCTAAGTTATGTGAAAACAAATTGGACAGATAAAGCGCAAACGATCCGAATGATTGATTTTTACAAAGATATCGCTACCTCAATCTAGAAAAATCAAAGTTAACGGTGGCCTTCTTTGGCCATGTTAATCGAATATTTTGGAATTTCTACCACTAAGTCGCTATCTCCCACGATGGCCTGACAGGATAGGCGTGAGTTAGGTTCTAGACCCCATGCCTTATCTAGCAAGTCTTCTTCTTTTTCTTCTGCAGGGTTAAGGCTTTTATAGCCTTCACGCACAATGACGTGGCAGGTAGTGCAAGCACAAACCTTGTCGCAAGCGTGGTCGATGTCGATGTCATGATTGAGTAAGCTGTCACAAATCGAGGTGCCTGAGGTCGCCTCAAAAGCGGCGCCTTCTGGGCATAACTCTTCGTGAGGCAGAACAATAATTTGTGGCATATTAAATCCTATAGCTTTAATTTATCTAGCTCTTGGCCCGCTAAGGCTTTTCTGACGGAAGCGTCCATCCGCTTGGCGGCAAAAGCTTCTGTCGCCATATTAAGTGCATCCACCGCTTTATGAATTGCGCTGCTATCTTCAGAGCTGCAGACTGCTTTAAGCGATTGGATTTGTGTCTCTATGGCTTTGCGCTCTATTTCGTTTAGTAAATTTCCGTCTTGTAATAATGCAGCAAGAATCGCCTCAATTAAGCGTTCAGCATCAACAATGGCCTCTCGTAAAGCGCGGGCTTTTTTATCATCTTCCGCGGCCCCAAATGAAGATTTGAGCATATTGGTAATCTCGTCTTCAGTGAGCCCATATGACGGCTTGACTACAATATCCGCCACGACTCCGCTGGATTGCTCACGGGCTGTGACTGAAAGTAAACCATCTGCATCCACTTGAAAAGTGACACGGATACGTGCTGCACCAGCAGCCATTGGTGGAATGCCACGCAGCTCGAATTTGGCGAGTGAACGACAATCTGAAACCAGCTCACGCTCGCCTTGTAGCACATGAATGCTCATGGCGGTTTGGCCGTCTTTAAATGTGGTGAAATCTTGTGCGCGTGCAACTGGCAATGTGGCATTGCGCGGAATAATCCGCTCAACTAAGCCACCCATTGTTTCAATGCCTAATGAAAGTGGAATTACATCCAGTAATAGCAAATCATCTTCATTGCGATTGCCTGCTAAAACATTTGCTTGAATGGCTGCGCCCAAAGCAACTACTTTGTCTGGGTCTAAATTAGTTAGTGGTTCTTGCTTAAAAAAATCAGCCACTGCTTGGCGAATTGGCGGCATGCGCGTTGCCCCACCCACCATCACTACGCCGTTAATATCACCTATGCTCAAGCCAGCATCACGCAAAGCTTTGCGGGTTGGAGTTAGTGTTTTTAGCACTAAGGTTTGCGTTAGCTCAGCTAATTTCTGGGCGCTCAACTTGATGTTGATGAGCTTGCCTGAACTTAACACGCAGGTGATTTGTGCTTCTGGGTTTTCGCTTAACCACTCTTTCACTTCACGCGCTTTAGTGAGCAACAAGCGAGTGTCTTCTTGATTAAGTGGTGTTAGTTTTGCTTCTTGCAAAATCCAACAGAAGATTCGATGATCAAAATCATCTCCACCTAAAGCGGAGTCGCCGTTGGTGGCTAGTACCTCAAAAATGCCTTTGGATAAACGCAAAATAGAAATATCAAAAGTGCCACCACCTAGGTCGTAAATAACGTAAACCCCTTCAGCGGCGTTATCTAAACCATAAGCAACCGCGGCAGCAGTTGGCTCGTTTAATAAGCGCAAAACCTGCAGGCCAGCTAGTTTGGCAGCATCTTTGGTTGCTTGGCGCTGTGCATCATCGAAATAGGCGGGGACGGTAATCACTGCGCCGGTGAGTTCTCCACCTAAAGCTTTTTCAGCCCGTGCTTTAAGGTTGCGTAATATTTCTGCTGAAATCTCTACGGGACTTTTAATGCCTGCGCGCGTTTCAATTTGCACCATGCCAGCGTGCGTGTCTTTAAATTTATATGGGATGTGCGTAGTGTCAGGAATATCTTTTAGACCGCGCCCCATAAAACGTTTAACAGAGCTAATGGTGTTTTTAGGATCTTCACTTTGTGCGGCTTGTGCCTGATGACCAATCGAGACGCTGCCATCTTCTGCATAGCGCACGACAGAGGGAAGCAGGGCATGGCCTTGTTCATCCAGTAATACGGTACTCATGCCACTTTGAACAGTCGCCACTAATGAGTTGGTGGTGCCAAGGTCAATCCCCACGGCCAGCTTGTGCTGGTGGGGTGCGGCGCTCATGCCAGGTTCTGCGATTTGTAATAAGGCCATGGAATTAAGCTTCTAGCGTTTCGATGTTGCGATGTATATCGGCCGTAATTTTATCAATAAAGCTTAGCTTTCTGACGCTTTCTGCAGCACTCACATAATCTTTTTGCTTAAAAGCCTGACTTAATTGTTGGCTAAGCGATTTAGAGGTGTTTTTAATTTCCATCAACAGATCGTCTAGGGCAGAGATATTTTTGTTTTGTAGGGCATCGTCAATGGCTTCGCGCCATTCCATTTGCAGCACCAAAAAATCAGCAGGCATTGCCGTATTGCTTTCTTCAAGTGTTTCCACACCTTCGAGTTGTAGCAAGTAACGTGCACGTGCTGTGCTGTCTTTAAGTGAGCGATAAGCTTCGTTAGCGTAAGTGGCTAATTGCATGGAACGCATACGCTCACTACTGGAGGCGTTGGTATAGCGGTCTGGATGAATTTCGCTTTGAATTTTTCGATATTGCTGATCGAGCAAGCTTAGATCAACTTCAAACGCTTGCGGCAAATGAAAAAGCGCAAAGTAATTTTGTTGAAGTTGATCCATGCTGCAAAGGCCTGTTAAACAGTAAAGCTTTCGCCGCAGCCGCACTCGTCTTTAACGTTAGGGTTATTAAATTTAAACCCTTCGTTGAGGCCTTCCTTGGTGAAGTCTAGCTCGGTGCCGTCGATATAAACCAAACTCTTAGGGTCTACCACAACCGTGATGCCGTGACTTTGAAATGTAAGATCTTCAGGTAGTGCTTCATCCACAAACTCAAGCGTGTAAGCCATGCCAGAGCAGCCTGTGGTTTTAACGCCTAAGCGCAAGCCTATGCCTTTGCCGCGATTGGCAAGGAATTTCTCAACGCGTTCCGCTGCGGCTTGTGTTAAGGTAATGGCCATGTTTTATCCGTTTTGCTTGGATTTTAAATCCGCGACAGCAGCTTTAATTGCATCTTCAGCCAACACTGAGCAGTGAATTTTGACAGGCGGCAAAGCTAGTTCTTCAGCGATGGCAGAATTTTTGATTTCAGCTGCTTGATCCAATGATTTGCCTTTTAGCCACTCAGTCACAAGCGAGCTTGAAGCAATGGCAGAGCCACAACCATAGGTTTTAAATTTTGCATCTTCAATAATGCCTGCATCATTGACTTTAATTTGCAACTTCATCACGTCACCACAGGCTGGTGCGCCGACCATGCCAGTGCCAACATGCGGATCATTTTTATCTAAACTTCCAACGTTCCTTGGATTCTCATAGTGGTCTAATACTTTGTCTGAATATGCCATTTTAATTCTCCTGTGCAAAAAACAGATGCTTCACAAACTCTTTGTTACCTGCCTCATCAATTGCTTGCCGGACTATGTGTACTGTCTGCGCAATTTCTTCGTGGGTCTCTCGATTTTGCTTTGCCTTTGTTTTTTGTAACTTCCTAAAATTACTAGTGGGCAGCCCACTCAACCTTGTTTAAATCAATCCCATCTAAATGCATCTCCCAAAGTGGGGAGAGTTCGCGCAATTTGCCTATCTTCGTTTTAAGTAGATTGATGGTGTAATCAACATCTTCTTCGGTTGTAAATCGACCGATAGAGAAGCGAATAGAGCTGTGCGCTAATTCATCTGAGCGACCTAATGCGCGTAACACATAGCTAGGCTCCAAGCTTGCTGAAGTACAGGCGGAGCCGCTAGATACCGCGATGTCTTTGACCGCCATAATGAGAGACTCACCTTCAACAAAGTTGAAGCTGATATTGAGGTTATGTGGCACACGATGTTCCATGTCGCCATTGACATAAACCTCATCAATTTCTTGTAAGCCTTTTAGCAAGCGATCGCGTAAGCGACGAATACGCTCGTTTTCTTCTTTCATTTCCAAACGAGCAATACGGAATGCTTCACCCATGCCGACGATTTGGTGGGTAGCCAAAGTGCCAGAACGCATGCCGCGCTCATGACCGCCACCATGCATTTGTGCTTCGATACGAATGCGAGGCTTACGACGGACATATAGAGCGCCTATGCCTTTTGGGCCGTAGGTTTTATGTGCTGAAAAACTCATTAAATCTACAGGTAACTTTTCTAAGTCGATTTCAACTTTGCCTGTTGCTTGCGCGGCATCTACATGAAAAATCACGTTGTTTTGACGGCAAATATTCCCGATAGCTTCGATATCTTGAATCACGCCAATTTCGTTATTGACTAGCATGACAGAAGCCAAAACAGTGTCTGGACGAATGGCTGCTTTAAATTTTTCTAGATCAATTAGACCGTTTGGCTCAGGTTCTAAATACGTTGCTGAGTAACCTTGTCTTTCAAGCTCACGGAAGGCATCCAACACTGCTTTGTGTTCGGTTTGTACGGTAATAATGTGTTTGCCTTTGCTTGGGCTGTAAAAATTGGCAGCACCTTTAATTGCAAGATTATTGGATTCTGTTGCGCCAGAGGTCCACACAATTTCACGTGGGTCTGCATTGACCAATTTAGCGACTTCTTCACGTGCTTCCTCAACCGCCTGTTCGGCTGTCCAACCAAATGGATGGCTACGTGAGGCAGGGTTGCCGAAATGCTCCGTAATAAACGGAATCATTTTTGCAGCAACACGAGGATCCACGGGTGTTGTCGCTGAGTAATCTAAATAAATGGGGGTATGTACCGTCATATCTTTCCTATAAAACCATTCTTAACTCTAAAAACTTTTAAGCTTTAAATCGCCACTGCAGTCAGTTGGCGTAAGCGGCTGACTTCATCTGCTAAGACAGCTAAAAATGCACTTAGTTGTTCTTCTGTGTTTGCTTCGCTCAAGCTGATACGCACTGCGCCACGAGCCAAATCTGGAGCCACTCCCATCGCCATCAAAACGTGGCTAGGTTCGGTGCTGTCACTGGAGCAAGCTGAGCCGCTTGCCACGGCAAAGCCTTTGCGGTCTAGTGCCATGACTAAGGTTTCACCGTCGATTTGGTTAAAAGCAAAAAAGCTTGTATTGGGTAAGCGTTCAGCCTTATTGCCAAAAATGGTGGCGTCGAGCTTGGCTAAGCCTTTTTCTAACTCACCACGAAGTTGGCGCGTTTTGCTTGATCTTTCCGTGAGTTCATTTTTTAGCAGCGCACATGCTGCCCCAAAGCCAACAATGGCTGCGACGTTTTCAGTGCCGCTACGTAAACCTCGTTCTTGGCCGCCACCGTGAATAAGCGGTGCAATGTCGACACGTTTATCCAAAATTAAAGCGCCGGCGCCTTGCGGGCCATGTACTTTATGAGATGACACGGTCATGGCATGGACGCCAAGTGTATTAAAGTTCACAGGAATCTTGCCCAAAGCTTGTACAGCGTCTGTGTGAAACAAAGCACCCTTGGACTTAGCAATCTCTGCGAGTTTGGCAATGTCTTGAACAACGCCTGTTTCGTTGTTGGCTAGCATCACAGAAACCAAGCTGGTCGGCTTTTCCAAAACAACTTCCAAACTCAATGGGTCGGTTTGGCCTTGCTGGTCGGCACCAATGACCGCAATGCGATGTCCTTGTGAGCGTAGTGCAAAAGCTGGTCTAGTCACTGCTGGATGTTCAATAGCGCTCACAGCAATTTGTGTGGGGCTTTCGCTTTTTGACGCGATGCCGTGAATAGCAAAGTTATCCGCTTCTGTGCCCCCTGAAGTGAAAATCACTTGGGAGGGATGAGCGCCACAGGCTTCTGCTACTTGTTCACGAGCTTGATCAATCGCTTGACGGGCGGTTCTTCCATAAACATGGCGGCTAGTGGCATTGCCATATTGGTTTTGCAAATAAGGCAACATCGCTTCTAGCACCCGCGCGTCGAGCAGGGTAGTACCGTTATTATCTAAATATACGTTTGAAGTTTGCATCTTTAAAATTTAGTTGGCTGCAGCAAACTCGCGTTTTGCAGTCAATGAAATCGGTTTGTTGACGCCTTTTGTAGAGGCTTGATTGCTTGCCACGAGGTCAGCGAGCGTGACACCAGAAAGATACTCTAAAATTTTAACGTTAAGGCTGCTCCACAAATCATGTGTCATGCAGCGACGTTCATCACGGCAGTTTTCATGGCCACCGCATTGGGTCGCATCGATAAGCTCATCAACCGCGCTAATAATTTCTGAAACGGTAATCTGGTTAAGGTTTTTTGCAATGCGATAGCCGCCACCTGGGCCGCGCACGCTTTTAACTAGGCCGCAACGACGCAAGCGGCTAAACAGCTGCTCAAGATATGACAAAGAGATATTTTGGCGTTCACTAATGCCAGCTAAAGTCACAGGCTTATCAACCTCGTTGATAGCGAGGTCTAGCATCGCTGTGACTGCAAATCGACCTTTGGTGGTTAATCGCATTGCTCGTTTTCCTTGATTGAAGTGTTTTGTTTAATAAACACCGTTATTTCAAGCGTGCAATATATAATAACCTAATACTTTAGTCAAGTATTATTGAGGTTGATAGATCGTCTAAGAAAGACTGTTTTGAAGCCTAGAGTTTTTTGAAGGCATCGACATCAAACGCTTTACCTACTTCTGCGTCAGAATCAACGTCGGCACCAAGCTTGTTAAGCTGGGTCATGACTTCATGCAGTTTAGCGTCTTGGGCCACAGCATGATCAAGCAAAGCATGAATTGCTTTAGTCATTGGGTCGTTTAAATTATCACTCACAGCATAAGCTGAAAAGCCCATTTTCTCGGCCATAGTGCCGCGTTGGCTTTCTGTTTCTTGATCCAAGATTCTTGCTGGAATGCCGACCGCAGTAGCCTCTGCAGGCACATCTTTGACGACGACGGCATTTGAGCCAATTTTAGCCCCTTTGCCCACAATAATAGGCCCCAGCACTTTGGCGCCAGCGCCAATCACAACGCCTTCTTCAAGCGTTGGGTGACGTTTGCCCTTGTTCCATGAAGTGCCACCTAGAGTGACGCCGTGATAAAGCGTACAGTTATTACCAATCACCGCCGTTTCACCAATCACCACGCCCATGCCGTGGTCAATAAATACGCGATGGCCTATTGTTGCACCTGGATGGATTTCGATACCAGTTAGCCAGCGAGCAATGTGCGAGATAAAACGCGCTAACCAAAAAAGGCGTTTGCGCCAAAGCCAATGTGACAAGCGATGAATAATCAGCGCATGCACACCAGGATAAGTCGTGATAATTTCCCAATGGGTTCTTGCCGCTGGGTCGCGTTCAAAAACAACGGAAATATCTTCTTTAATTTGATTAAACATTCTTTTCGCTCTCTGAGTCTTTTTGCTCAAAACTTCTTGGTTTTTGCGTGAGTTTTAATATACCACGCAAAACATTCACTTCCTCTTTTTCCAGTTTGGCTCGTGCATAAATTCGACGTATGCGTTGCATCAATTTTTTAGGTTCTTGAGGGTTTAGATAGCCAATTTTCACTAGCGTTTCTTCAAGGTGCTGATAAAAGCCTTCTGTCTCATCATTGGTTGCTAGCGGTGTTTTGGTTTCCGCTTGAATATGGCCTTCAGTGAGGGCCACGCGAAGTTCGTAACACATCACTTGCACTGCGGCGGCGACATTCAGTGATGAAAAGTCTGGGTTAGTTGGAATCATCGCTAACAGTTGGCATAAGTCCAGCTCACGATTAGAAAGCCCGCTCATCTCTGTGCCAAATACTAGCGCGACAGTTTGCTCATTTTTTGCAATTTCCGCAGCGCGTGTAGCTGCTTCTCGCGCGGCAACTAGCTCGTGTGAAAGTTGACGCTTGCGGGCGCTGAGTCCAATCACAAGTGCGCAGCCCTTTAAGGCGTCTTCTAAGCTATCACAAACCACTGCATGTTCAAGCAAATCGACTGCGCCACAAGCGAGCGAGTCTGCCTCAGCATCAGGGAAGTGTTTGGGTTGCACCAAATAGAGCTGATGAAGCCCCATGGTCTTCATGGCGCGCGCTGTTGAGCCGATATTGCCGGGGTGGCTGGTTTGGCACAGCACAATCCGCAAATGATTTAGTAAGTTTGGTTTGGAAGTCATGGCATAAAGCATTAAAATGCCATTTTAACAGCTCTTTAACTAAGCCTCATATTTCTGCATTAAGTTCAGATGATGGGGCGATGATGGAAAACAGACATGCATCCAATGCTTATCAATGCGGTGAAAGCCGCACGCCGTGCGGGCGGAATTATTAATCGGGCTTCACAAGATGTGGGTTCACTCAAGATTCACAGCAAAACTTATAACGATTTTGTGAGTGAAGTTGACCATGCTTGCGAGCAAGCGATTATTGAAACACTCAAAGAAGTCTATCCAGATCACGGATTTCTGGGCGAGGAAACTGGTAAAACAGGCATGGATGCGGAGCATATCTGGATTATTGATCCACTTGATGGCACCACCAATTTTTTGCATGGTTTTCCTCAATATGCGGTTTCAATCGCCTGCATGAGCCAAGGCCAGTTAACACAGGCCGTGGTGTATGACCCGACTCGCAATGACTTATTTACTGCGACCAAAGGCCGAGGTGCTTTTTTAAATGACAAGCGTATTCGCGTCAGCAATCGCTCAAAACTTCAAGAATCTTTAATTGGCACAGGTTTTCCATTTCGTGACTTTAAACACCTAGACACCTATATGGGGATGTTTAAAGACATGGTTAAAAAGACATCAGGCATTCGTCGTCCAGGGGCTGCTGCGCTTGATTTGGCATATGTGGCAGCAGGTTGGTTAGACGGCTTCTGGGAAATTAATTTATCTGCGTGGGATATCGCCGCAGGTGGTTTGTTGATTAAAGAGGCGGGTGGCATTGTGGGCGATTTTGAAGGTAATGAAACTTGGTTGGATACCGGCAATATCCTGGCAGGCAATCCCAAAGTGTTTGCGCAAATGTTGCAAACGTTGGAGCCACACTTAACTGAAGAGTTGCGCTCTAATTATCAGGCGCAGAAATAATCTAACCCTAAAATAAATGAATCCATCTTTAGGTCAAAATATGAAAAAAGTTACGAAAGCTGTTTTTCCTGTTGCGGGTCTTGGCACACGCTTTTTGCCAGCGACTAAGGCCAACCCCAAGGAAATGTTGCCGATTATTGATAAGCCTTTGATTCAATATGCTGTGGAAGAGGCGATTGATGCCGGGATTACCGATTTAATTTTTATTATCGGCCGCAATAAACGCGCGATTCCTGACCACTTTGACATGGCCTATGAGCTGGAAAATGAACTAGAGCGCAACGGCAAAAAAGAACTGCTGAAAATCGTTCAAAACATTATTCCTAAGCATGTGAACTGTATTTATATTCGCCAAGCACAAGCCTTAGGTTTGGGTCATGCGGTGCGTATTGCAAAACCAGTGGTGAATGATGAGCCTTTTGCTGTCTTGCTTGCGGACGATTTACTGGATGGCAATGTGCCTGTGATGAAACAAATGGTTGAAGCGTATGACTATTACCGCTGCTCATTGCTTGGGGTACAAAATGTGCCGCGTGAGCAAACCAAGAGTTACGGTATTGTGGCCACCACGCCAGTTAATGAAAGAATAGAGCAAGTATCTGGTATTGTGGAAAAACCAAAGCCAGAAGAAGCTCCTTCTACCTTGGGTGTTGTTGGCCGCTATATTTTAACGCCGAGAATTTTCCACCATTTAGATCGCGTACAGCCTGGTGCTGGTGGTGAGATTCAATTGACGGATGGTATTTCTGCTTTGTTGAGTGAAGAGCAAATCTTGGCGTATCGCTATGACGGTGTGCGCTATGACTGTGGCTCAAAAGCGGGGTATATGGAAGCGACGGTACGTTTGGGTCTGCGTCATCCAGAAGTTGGTGCAGACTTTAAGAAGCTACTAGAAAAAATTGTGAATGAAGAGAAATTTAAGTAACTGCTTGGTCATTCAGTTTTAATAAAAAAGCCCGACAGACCGCAAAGGTCTTGTCCGTGGAATATGTCTGCTAAAGCAGATTATTCACACGCCATGGGCTTTTTTATTTCAAGTTCAGCGTTCCCAGTGTCCTAGTGCGGACTTCTTTTAAAAGTGCAGCATCATCAATCAGTGATTGGCCGTAAGACGGTACCATCACTTTCATTTTTTTCTTCCATTCTAATGTTTGCATGCGGTCACTAAAGCAGCGTGCAATCACATCCATCATAGCTTGCACTGAAGTCGATGCCCCTGGCGAAGCGCCAAGTAATGCGGCGATTGAACCGTCTTTTGCAGTGACGATTTCTGTGCCAAATTCTAAACGACCACCTTTTTTGTGGCATTTTTTAATAATCTGCACACGCTGGCCTGCTTTCGCCAAATGCCAATCTTCATTTTTTGCATTGGGAAAATATTGTTGCAAGGCTTTTAAACGTTTGGCTGGAGATTGCAATACTTCGCCAATTAAATAAGCGGTTAAATCCATATTGCGCAAGCCTGCCCAGCTCATTGATTTGAGATTGTTAGGTTTGAGTGATTTGAATAAATCTAACAATGAGCCTCTCTTCAGAAACTTCGTTGTAAAGCCAGCAAAAGGCCCAAACAATAGTGCAGGTTCGCCATCAATAATGCGAGTATCTAAATGAGGAACAGACATTGGGGGAGCTCCCAGAGCGGCTTTGCCATATACTTTTGCATGATGCTTTTGAATAACATCTTGGTTTTTACAAACCAGCCACATGCCGCTGACGGGGAAGCCGCCATAGCCTTTTGCTTCGGGAATGCCGGATTTTTGTAGTAGTGGGAGTGCAGCGCCGCCAGCACCTAAAAAGACAAAATTCGCTTTAATGGTTCGTGATTTTTTGTTGACCTTATCTCGAATACCGATATGCCAAATGCCCCGTTTGTCTTGTTTTAGTCGCGTGACATTGTGGTTCAGTAATAGATCAAAGTTTTGTTGTGTATTGAGGTGGGTGACCAGTTGGCGAGTGAGCGCGCCAAAATCCACATCTGTGCCGTAATCAACTTTTGTGGCGGCGGCAGCTTCATTTGTGTTTCGATTTTCCATAATCAGCGGCATCCACTGGGCAAGCGTGGCAGTATCTTCGCTGAATTGCATATCCTCAAATAGTGGGTGTTGGCTGAGCGCAGCTTGACGCTTTTTCAGAAACTCGACGTTATCCTTGCCCCACACAAAACTTAAATGGGGTGTGGCACGAATAAAGTCGTCCGCCTTAAGAATATTGTTTTCGACTAAATAAGACCAAAATTGCAGTGACACTTCAAACGCGGCATTAATGCTTAAAGCGCGTTGAATATTGATGCCACCTTTTGCATCTTGAGGTGTGTAGTTTAGTTCACAGTAGCCTGCGTGGCCTGTGCCAGCATTATTCCAGCCGTCAGAGCTTTCGCCAGCTATATTGGGCAGACGTTCAACAAGTGCGATTCTTAAATCAGGGTCGAGCTCTTTCAGCATCGCGGCTAAAGTGGCGCTCATGACGCCAGCCCCGACTAATAAAATATCGATTTCATTGTTGGAATCGACTGCTTTTGTTGACATGAATTCTTAACCTAAAATAAAACGAAACGTCATAAATTTGGACGCGGACAGCATGATAAGCGCGAATGTCATTTAAGTAAATTGGCTTGTTTAACATGCAGATGGGGCGTGTCGCCCCATCTTATTGATTACTTTAGTTGTTGCTTGGGTTAAACCACGGGTTGTTTCAGCTGTTCTAAAATCGCTGGATTTTGGCTTCGGCCGCTTCGCTTAACATCGCTTCGCAAGTTAGCCTGCGTCGAAATCCAGAGTTTCTGAGAAGCCATCAATCAATCACTTCTTTTAGTTGGTCTAAAATTGCTGGATTTTCTAAGGTGGAAATATCGGAAGTAATTTCTTCCCCTTTTGCCAAACTGCGCAACAAGCGACGCATGATTTTTCCTGAACGTGTTTTAGGTAAATTATCCCCAAAACGAATATCGTCAGGTTTAGCAATCGGGCCGATTTCTTTGCCTACCCATTCACGGAGCTCGGCAGTAATTTTTTTAGCTTCCTCACCTTCGGGGCGTTTGCCTTTAAGTACCACGTAAGCCACGATGGACTCACCTTTAATATCATGCGGCTTACCAACAACGGCGGCCTCTGCCACCAATGGATTGGCCACCAAAGCTGATTCAATTTCCATCGTGCCTAAACGATGACCTGACACATTCAGCACATCGTCTATGCGTCCCATGATGGTGAAGTAGCCAGTTTCTGCGTCACGGATTGCACCGTCGCCAGCCAAGTAAATTTTACCGCCTAAGTCTTCAGGGAAGT
>JBDLQN010000011.1:0-18296 GCA_039800585.1 Pseudomonadota bacterium | reverse complement strand
CTGGTGAAACACGCAATCGCGGGTATTCGTGCAATGCCGGCACGTGGCGGCAATCCTGAGCTGACAGACGTGGAAGTTGGTCGCGCTGTGGCTTATATGGCGAATCAAAGCGGTGCAAGTTTTCCAACAAAATAATTAGCTGCTTATTTGTTTAAAATGACTGCCATTCAGCTTAAAAATTGGATGGCAGTTTTTTTATCTCTCATATGACTACCTACGCTATTGGTGATATTCAGGGTTGTTTCCATTCTTTTCAGGCGCTACTGAAGAAGATCCAATTTAATCCAGCATCTGACAAACTCTGGTTTGTCGGCGATTTAATTAATCGCGGTTCAGGTTCGCTACCTATGTTACGTTGGATTTTTGATCATCAAGATTCTGTGGTGACGGTGCTTGGTAATCACGACTTGCACACTTTGGTGGTAGCCGAAGGCTTTGTGAGCCCTCATCGTAGCGACACTATTCAAGACTTGATAGATGCGCCAGACGCTCCACAATTACTTGGCTGGCTGAGGGCGCAGAGGCTTGCTCATTTTGAGCATGGATATTTGTTGGTGCATGCTGGGCTGCTTCCAGAATGGAGCGCGCGAGAGGCTGTAGCGCTGTCTATGGAGGTTGAAGATGCTTTGCAGTGTGAAGTCTATCGCGACTTTTTAAAACATATGTATGGCAACCAGCCAGCAAGTTGGAATGTGGAGTTGGCAGGGTGGGATAGGTTGCGTGTGATTACTAACGCAATGACCAGAGTCCGTGTTTGCTCGCCTAATCACGAAATGGAATTTAAATTTAAAGGTGAAATGGCGAATATTCCTGAGGGATATTTGCCTTGGTTTAAGCTGCCTCAGCGTGCTTCAAGTAACACGCCAGTTATTTTCGGACACTGGTCAGCGTTGGGTTTGTATCAGAGCGATAATGTTTATGGTTTGGATACGGGCTGCCTTTGGGGTGGCGAGCTGACAGCGATGCGCTTGGAGGATAGGGCGATTTTTCAGGTGCCATGTCAACCAGAGGATGCCCCTTTGGGCATCCATTTTTCAGACTGACTTTCACCACATTCTAAAGTTTTTGTTAATGGCTGACGCGAGTTGCGCCACCAGCTTCAATTAGACGTACTCTCTCACCTGGTTTAAAGGTTTCGGTCGCTTCCTGAACAATCGCTACTAAAGAACCATTGTCGAGCTTGACGGTAATTTCCACCCCGTCTGTGCGAGTGGCGACTTCTTCAATAGCCGATCCTGCGATCCCGCCAGCGACGGCACCAATCACTGCACCTATCGCTGAGCCTTTTCCTTCTCCAACAGTGCTACCCGCAATGCCACCAACAACTGCGCCAGCAGCCGTGCCGATATTAGAGTTGGTGCCCTCTAATTTTACGTTACGAACGCTTTCGATGACGCCCATGCGGACAGACTGAACTTTGCGAGTGTCTTCACGGCGATATACATCACCAGAGTTTGAGCTGGCGCATGCAGCAAGAATCGAGGCCAGTAATATAAGAAGAATAGTTTGAGTTTTTCGCATCATCTTTTTCCTTTATTCGTTCACAGAAAGCTATTAATTACAGAGATTCATTAGCTAGCGTTTGGTTCACCAAAGCTTGCGCGTAAATGTTTTCAATCTCTGTTTTGCTTGGCTGATGGTTCTGGCCGCCGCGGCTGGCGATTTTGATTGAACCCATGACTGAAGCAAGTCTGCCGCAAGTTGGCCAATCCCAACCGCGAGCAATCCCATATAACAAGCCAGCTCGATACGCATCACCACAGCCTGTTGGATCAACGACTTCTTCAGCTTTTACAGGTGGAATTTCAAAACACTCCCCATCAGCGTAGATGTTTGAACCATTGGCACCCAAGGTCACAATCATGGCTTTGACTTTTGAGGCTAGTGTTTCTAAATCTAAACCAGTTTTCTCTTGCAGCATTTGAGCTTCGTAGTCGTTTACCGCTAAATAGTCAGCCATTTCAATAAAACTGAGCAATTCTTCACCGTTAAACATGGGTAAGCCTTGTCCTGGATCAAACAAGAATGGAATCCCAGCTTCGAAACATTCTTTGGCGTGTTTAAACATGCCTTCACGACCATCGGGGGCAATAATGGCGAGAGAGATATTTTTAGCATCCAACACGCTATTTTGATGTGATTCATTCATTGCGCCAGGATGAAAAGCCGTAATTTGATTGTCATCTTGGTCTGTGGTGATAAAAGCTTGAGCTGTGAAGTTGCCAGCAATCTTTTTGATATGGCTGGTATTGGTTTTGTTCTGATTAAGCCAAGCAGTGTAAGTGTCAAAATCATCGCCCACCGTTGCCATGATGATAGGGTTATCCTCTAACAAGCGCAGGTTATAGGCGATATTACCTGCAGTCCCACCGAATTCGCGGCGCATTTCTGGCACTAAAAACGCCACATTTAGCATGTGAATTTTGTCGGGAAGAATGTGATGTTTGAATTTGTCAGGGAACACCATAATGGTGTCAAAAGCCAAAGAGCCGCAGATTAAGGTTTGCATGTAATGAACTTAGAAAAGGATAAGTGAAGTCTGCATTATCCTAAGGCTGAAGAGCTTGAGCAAGAATTGCTTGTTAGATTTTATTTTTTTGTGCGTTGTCGATTAAGATTTTTGCGGCTTTTTTAGCATATTTGACTGCACCAGAACCACGTTTCATTTGTTCTGCTTGCATGGCGCCTTCAATCAGTAAGGATAGCTGTAATGCGAGTCCTTCAGTATCGATCACGCCTGCCTCTTCGGCAAGTTTGCCGATGTAAACACGAAACTCTTTTGATTGGTCTGCAGATAGCTTGTGAACGGGGCTTTCCTCATTGGGGAACTCGGCTGATGCTTTAATAAAAGCCATGCCTCTAAATTCAGGTGAGGTAATCCACTCCTCAACAAAATCGAAAAGTTTTTGTAATTTCTCGGCAGGCTGTTTGCTGCTTTTGTTAAGGTTGTCTCTAAGCCAAGATTGAAATTCTTGATGACCTTGTTGCAATACTTCCAAAATTAAATCTTCTTTGGATTTGAAGTATTTATATAACGTCATTTTGGTGGTGCCAGCTACGGCAACTATCGTGTCAACGCCTGTTGAGTTAATTCCGCGCGTCTGAAATAAATCAGTCGCGACATGTAGTATTTTTTCACGTAGAGGTGAAGCCATTTTGTGCTTCCAGCGGTTAATACAAGTGCAAACTTTATCACATAATTTTGGTGGAATGGGTGTTTACTAACAAGTCATTTAATTTTTTATAAAATGACAGACAAATAAAAAAAGTCTAATTAAATTAGATACAAGCTTAAATTCACCCAGAATGGGTAGGGGATTTATCTATACATTTCTGTATAGGATTAGTTGGTGGAGTTTTGCATCAGCATCGGTGTGTAATTACACCGAATTTTTTGGATGTAGCGCTGCGCAATCATCTGATCATGAAGGGTGACGGGAACTTGGCCACCTACAACGTTTTCAACATATACTTTTTTATCTGCTTCGGGAATCATTAGCGCTTCAATGAAGCGGCAGTCCCCGCCGCGCATGGTTTCTAGTGACGCATACATATCTGCAGTTAATTTGGGGTCGCTTGTGACTTGGTCTTTAAGATGCGGTCTTGCTTGAGTACTGTATTGATTAAAGCTGCCTTCTGGTTTTTGTTTGAATAAAACGGTACCGCCCACCAACAGCAAAATTGCCGTAAAAGCAAATCCCATCAAGGCTTGTTCAGGCATAAGCTGAAAGTAATCTTTAAGCGGTGTTCTTTCTTTCTCACACTGTGCTTTTATTAAGGCCTTTACGGTTTCCTTGGCATGTCGCAAAGCTTCACCGTTATTGCTGGTAAGTTGCGATCTGAGAGAAATTTTTGCGAGTAGCACTACTTGCTCTGCGAGCATCTCTGGCGCAGCTGCTTTGGTTTGTCGGGTTTGTTGACGAAGGTATTCAATGAGCAAAGTTGGTTCAGTGGAATCATTTAAATCAGCCAAAAAGCGCTCTTGAAAGTCAGGTGCATCTGACCAATCAGCGAGTATCTCAAATAAGGCAAGCATTCGCGCTTCAGGCGTTTTTCCTGCTTTTTCAAGCATCTTAATCAGCCAATCTGAATTTAGTAAATGCATCTTGAGTACTTAAAATGAATACTTAGAAAGGTTTAACTTCAACCAAAATAATAATCGCAATCAGCGCTAAAACAGGCGCTTCATTAAACCAGCGATAATAAACATGGCTATGACGGTTGCGGTCATGTTTAAAGTCTGCGACCAATTTTCCGCAGTAAATATGATAGGCAATCAAAGCGCATACAATCGCTACTTTGGTATGAAGCCAGCCGCCTGTAAATCCATAGCCCAACCATAACCATAGGCCGAAGCTGACAGTCAAAATGCCTCCTGGCGTCATGATGCCGTAAAACAATTTTCGCTCCATGATTTTGAAGCGTTCTTGGCTAGCTTTGTCTTCAGACATGGCGTGATAAACAAACAGCCTTGGCAGGTAAAATAAACCTGCAAACCATGTCACCATGAAAATAATGTGCCAAGTTTTAATCCATAACATTTAGTGTGTTTCCTTTGTATTCATGGTTAAAGACTTATCAAGCTGGCTTTTTAATGCTGCGAAATCCATTTCGCCAATAATTTTCCCCATCAAATGACCTTGCTGGTCAATCATGAAGGTGGTCGGCGTCAGGCGAACATCATCAAAGTGCGTCGTGATTTCTGCGTCGCTGTCGTGAACAACAGGGAAGGGCAGATTATTTTTTTGTGCGTAATTTCGGACTTGGCTGATTGGATCGGTGGGCATTGCTACAGCAATAATTTCTAGGCCTTTGGCATGGTATGCGTTGTAGGTTTCAACGAGTTTAGGTATTTCAGCCATGCAGCCTGGGCAGTCTGTTGCCCAGAAGTTCACCAAAACAATTTGCCCCTTTAATGAGGACATTGCTATTTTTTTGCCTTCTATCGTGTTAAACGTCAATTCAGGTGCTTGTTTTTTATCATTTAGAGCCATAAACAACACAGATAGAAGTGCGATAACGATGGCTGGAATCCAAAATTTTTTTGCTAATGTGAGTAATGCGCTCATTGTGGGTTGCTCATGGTGAATGCCTGCGTATTGTGCGTTTTTTTCTGAAAAATGTCATTAGCGGCCAAGCTTGTTTGGTAAATGATAACCACAATATGTCTGCGTTTAATTGTGGCGTGGTCGCGTGATATAATGTGCTTCTTTATTTTTACTAGAAAATTCAATGGCTACCCGCTTACGCGAAATCCCATATAACTACACTTCTTTTTCAGATCGTGAAATCGTCATTCGTTTCTTGGGTGAAGAGATCTGGAATGTTCTTAATGAGCTTCGTGGCGAGCGCAAGACAGGCCGCTCAGCCCGTATGTTGTTCGAAGTTCTGGGCGACTTGTGGGTGGTGACCCGCAATCCTTATTTGCAAGATGATTTGTTGGCAAATAAAAAGCGACGTAATGCTTTAATCTCAGCTCTAAATCATCGTATTGAAGCGATTGAAGAACGTTCACAAAACAATCCATTGGTATTGAAGTTAATCTCAGCTGCCCGCCAAGCCGTGACGGCATTTGAAGACGACTTCAAACAAACAGAAGCTTTACGCAAAAAAGCCTTAGCAAAACTCAGCAAAATCACCCGTAAAGACAATATCCAATTTGACGGCTTAGCACGTGTATCTCACGTGACTGATGCGACCGACTGGCGCGTTGAATATCCATTTGTCGTGGTAACGCCGGATACCGAAATCGAAATTGCCGCGATTGTAAAAGCATTGATTGAACTTGGCTTAACCATCATCCCTCGTGGAGGCGGTACTGGTTATACAGGTGGTGCGGTGCCACTCACCAAGCTTTCTGCTGTCGTGAACACAGAAAAATTAGATACTTTGGGCCGCGTAGAGATGCGCACCTTGCCTGGCGTATCACGACAAGTACCAACCTTGCACTGTGGTGCTGGTGTGGTGACACGTCGCGCGATGGAAGCGGCAACCGAGGCCGGACTTGAGTTTGCTTGTGACCCAACTTCTGCTGATGCATGTTGCATAGGCGGTAATATCGCGATGAACGCAGGTGGTAAAAAAGCGGTGCTTTGGGGTACCGCTTTGGATATTTTGGCCTCCTGGCGCATGGTGACGCCAGATGCTAATTGGCTAGAAATCGAGCGTTTAGATCACAATCTTGGAAAAATTCACGATATTGATGTGGCTAAATTCCGCATCAGCCGTTTTGATATTGATGGTAAAACGCTGATTGGCGAGCCTGAGATTTTAGAAATTCCTGGCCCAAGTTTCCGTAAAGTTGGCTTGGGTAAAGACGTCACTGATAAATTCCTATCTGGGTTGCCTGGCATCCAAAAAGAAGGCTGTGATGGCTTAATTACTTCAGCGACATTTATTCTTCATCGTATGCCCAAACATGTGCGTACGGTTTGTTTGGAATTCTTTGGCCATGTGGCTTTGGCTGTTCCGGCAATTGTAGAAGTAAAAGATTATCTAGATGGCACAGGCACTACATTGCTAGCTGGCTTGGAGCACATGGATGAGCGCTACATCAAAGCGGTGGGTTACGCGACTAAAGCGAACCGTAATGAACGCCCCAAAATGGTGTTGATTGCCGACATTGCGAGTGACGATGAAAATGCTGTGGGCGAAGCCGCTTCGCATATGGTGCGTTTAGCGAATGCACGTGGTGGTGAAGGCTTTATTGCAGTATCGCCTGAAGCGCGTAAAAAGTTCTGGTTGGATCGCGCACGAACAGCAGCGATTGCACGTCATACCAATGCCTTTAAGATTAACGAAGACGTTGTGATTCCATTGCCACGTTTGGGCGATTACTCAGACGGTATTGAGCGTATCAATATTGAGCTTTCTATCAACAATAAATTGAAGTTGGTCGATGCCTTACAAGCCTTTATGGCTGGTGATTTGCCGCTTTATGAAGACGACGATACGCAAGTGGATCAAGAGCTATTAGCCTCTAAAAAGACACAAGCGCTCAAGCTATTGCAAGATGTAAAAGCACATTGGCTGAATGTGCTTGAAAACTTGGATGCGCCAACTTCTGTCTTGGGTGACGAGTACTCACACTTGGCGGTAGAAAACGTATTCCGTGCTGTGCAAGAACATCAAGTCCGTATTTCATGGAAACGCGAGCTTAAAAAACCGTTAGCGCTTATTTTCTCAGGCCGTGAATACCAAAATATTTTGGCGCGTTGTGATGAAGTGCATCAACAGGTGCTAAAAGGCCGTGTGTTCGTTGCGCTACATATGCACGCAGGTGACGGCAACGTTCACACTAATATCCCTGTCAACTCGGATAATTACGAAATGATGCAAACGGCACATCAAGCGGTTGCGCGCATCATGGACTTGGCGCGTAGCTTAGATGGCGTGATATCGGGTGAGCACGGTATTGGCATTACCAAGATGGAATTCTTGGATCAAAAAACGATAGATACCTTTGCGGCATATAAACAAAAAGTGGACCCAGAAGGGCGCTTTAATAAAGGCAAGCTGATGGCTGGCTCTGGCTTGGACAGTGCTTACACACCAAGTTTCGGTTTGCTTGAGCAAGAGTCCATCATCATGGAGCAATCGGCGATTGGTGATATCGCAGACTCGATTAGCGACTGTTTGCGTTGTGGTAAATGTAAGCCTGTATGTACGACGCACGTTCCTCGTGCAAACTTGCTTTACTCTCCACGTAACAAGATTTTGGGCACATCGCTTTTGATTGAAGCCTTCTTGTACGAAGAGCAAACACGTCGTGGTATTTCAATCAAACACTTTGATGAGTTTAATGATGTGGCTGACCACTGTACGGTTTGCCATAAATGTTACAACCCTTGCCCAGTGAATATTGACTTTGGCGATGTGTCGATTGCGATGCGTAATTTCTTGCGTGAGCAAGGTAAAAAGCATTTCAATCCTGGCACTAGCTTGGCCATGACATTCTTGAATATCAAAGACCCCGCAACGATTAAGTTGATGCGTAATTTGATGGTGGGTGTTGGCTATAAGGCGCAGCGTTTGGGTCATACTTTGCTGAATAAACTTGGCTTGTTAACAGGCTTTAAGAAACACCCGCCTGCTACTTTAGGTAAGCCAGAAATTAAAGCGCAAGTGATTCATTTCTTGAATCGCCCAATGCCAAAAGCGATGCCAACTAAAACTTCGCGTGCTTTGTTGGGTATTGAGGATGAAACCATTGTGCCAGTGATTCGCAATCCACAAAAAGCGGGAGAGGATTCTGAAGCAGTCTTCTATTTCCCGGGTTGTGGCTCGGAGCGTTTGTTCTCAACTGTCGGTTTGGCAACACAAGCTATGCTTTATGATGTGGGTACAACGACTGTATTGCCTCCTGGCTATTTGTGTTGTGGCTATCCACAAACCGCGGGTGGCAACCACGATAAAGGTCAGCAAATTACTGCTGAAAACCGCGTACAGTTCCACCGTATTGCTAACACGCTTAACTATCTCGATATTAAGACAGTCATCGTGTCTTGCGGCACTTGTATGGATCAGTTGCAGAAGTACGAATTCGAGAAGATTTTCCCTGGCTGTCGCTTATTAGACATCCACGAATATCTCATGGAAAAAGGCCTTAAATTGGATGGTGTGACAGGTACGCGTTATATGTACCATGATCCATGCCATACACCGATGAAGACTTATGCGCCAATCAAAGTGACGAATGCTTTGATGGGTCAAGAAGTCGCCTTGAATGAGCGTTGCTGTGGTGAGTCTGGTACTTTCGCGGTGAGTCGCCCTGATATTGCAACACAAGTCAAAATGCGCAAGCAAGAAGAGCTAGAAAAAGGCATGAATAAACTCGGTTTAACGCCAGGTGCACCAGAGCAAGAAGTGAAGATTCTGACTTCATGTCCAAGTTGCTTGCAAGGCTTGTCACGTTACAGTGAAGATACTGGTATCAAATCAGATTACATCGTGGTGGAAATGGCTAAGCACTTGCTTGGTGAAAACTGGATGCAAGACTACGTGGCGAAAGCCAATAATGGCGGTATTGAGAAGGTCTTGTTGTAAGCCTAGTCAGTTAGCATCAACCAATAAAAAGCCCCTAGATTTTGTCTTAGGGGCTTTTTATTTTGTTTGCGTTGATATTAGGCTTGGTCGAATAAATGGATTTGTTTATTGACGATGCGAGCTTTTGGAAACACGGCACTAAATGTGCTGCCTTTGCCAAACTCACTTTCAATTTCCAGTCTAGCTTTATGGCGGCTGAGAATATGTTTAACGATAGACAAGCCTAGTCCTGTGCCGCCCGTTTCTCGGCTGCGGCTTCTATCAATACGATAAAAACGCTCTGTTAGTCGATCAATGTGTTTTTGCTCTATGCCTAAACCAGTATCGGTGACGCTAAAAACGGCTTCATGGTTACGCAGCTCCCATTTAAGAGCAATGTTGCCACCGTCAGGGGTATAGCGAATCGCATTGCTCACTAGGTTACTAAATGCGCTGTGTAATTCTTGGCTGGAAGCTATCAAGGCTAGTCCCGGGTCGGCATCTAGCGTAATAGTATGACGTCCGCCACTGAGGCCTTTCGCTTCGTTCATGACCATGTTGAGCAGCGCGTTTACATCTAGCTCTGCTTCGTCAGGCGCTACAGTACCAGTCTCTAATTGAGATAGCGTTAACAAATCCTCAATCAGTGTGCGCATGCGATTCGTTTGCTCTTGCATCATCGAAAAGTAGCCGCGTGTTGACTCTGGAATGGCACCATCCATGTCTTCTAAAGTCTCTAAAAAACCACCGACGACAGTGAGCGGCGTTCTAAGCTCATGTGAGACGTTTGCAATAAAGTCCCTACGCATTAAATCAAGTTTTTCTGATTGACTAACATCGCGGCTAATCAGTAGTTTTTGGTTGCTGCCAAAAGCGACCAAGCGAATTTCAAGCATGATATCTGGATTAACCCAAGACTTGATTTTGATAGGGTCGATGTCCACATGATGCTCGAGATATTTAATAAATTCGGTATTGCGAAGCAAATAAACGATGGGTTGATTTAAGTCCTGCTTAAGCGATAGGCCTAATTGATATTCGGCTGGTTTGTTGCACCACTCGATTTTATTATCGTCATCAAGAAGCACAACCCCATCTGGCAATGCGCTGGCAGCGTGCCTAAAGCGGTCTAGGGCTGAGCTTAATTGGCTTTGGCTGCGGTTGTGTTTGCGTTGTTCGTGATAAATAGTCGCAAATACATCTTCCCAAACTCCCTTGCCTTGAGGGATGGTCGATAGGCTTGGTTTTTGGTACCAAGTAAAGAGTTTGTTTATCCAGAAGATGTGATTGAGTAGATAAAGTGTGATGCCGATTGTAAAAACAATCAGCGCAGTTTTGGCATCTTCAAATGTCCACACGATTAGGCATACAAAGCTAAGGCTGATCATCAGCCAAAAAGCTTTCCAACGGATATCTTGCAAGGCTAGTCACTCATGAGTAAAAAGGCCTGCTTATTATGAGCTATTGCGCAGAAAAACGGTAGCCGACGCCACGCACTGTTTGAATTAAATTTTCGTGGCCAGTCTCTTCTAGCGCCAAACGTAAACGACGAATATGAACGTCCACTGTGCGGTCTTCTACAAAAACACGGTCACCCCAAACTCTGTCCAAGACTTGTCCGCGAGAGTGTACGCGTTCAGGGTTAGACATCAGGTAGTGCAGCAATTTAAACTCGGTCGGGCCCAATTCAATGGTTTTGTTGTTGCCAGTGACGCGGTGCGTTGTTGGATCCAAGCGCAGTCCGCTGGACTCAATTGGGTCATCTGTCATTTGTGGTGCACGGCGGCGCAATACCGCTTTAATTCGAGCATTAAGCTCTCTCGGGCTAAAAGGCTTGGTGACATAATCATCCGCCCCCACCTCTAAGCCGCGAATCTTGTCAGACTCTTCTCCGCGCGCGGTCAGCATAATGATAGGAATGTTTTTTGTGATTTCTTCCGATTTGAGTTTTCGAGCAAACTCAATACCACTCATGCCAGGAAGCATCCAGTCGAGAATAATTAAATCGGGCAAAGTTTCATGCATCAGCAACTGCGCTTGCTCAACTGTAAGCGCTCGAATGGGATGATGGCCTGCCTGTGTGAGGTTCAGTGCAAGTAGCTCCTGAATGGCGGGTTCATCTTCAACGATTAAAATATTTGCAGCCATAATTTTCTCTCTTAATGACGGATGTGATATCACAACGACTGTCACTATATGAATTTATTATGACAGTTTGATGACAATTGTGACGGGTTTTTTCTGAGGTAAATTTTTAAGCATTTAGGGCTAGGGGTGCTTAGTGGTATCATTACGCCTGTTGGTTTGCCGAGTGCGAAAGATATAAAGCGCGGCAGATTTATGTTTAGAGGGAATTGGCTTGAATAAGATTGCAAAAAATTTAGATGGCAAGGGACTGAAAATTGGTATCGTCTTGTCACGCTTTAACATCGAAGTGGGTGATGCTTTATTAAAGTCTTGTGAAGCTAAGCTGATGGAGCTGGGTGTTGCGGCAAACGATATTACCTTAGCCACTGTTCCGGGTGCGCTGGAAACCCCGGCGGTTTTGCAAGCAATGGCAAATAGTGAAAATTTTGATGGTTTGATTGCCTTGGGTGCAATCATTCGCGGTGAGACTTATCATTTTGAAGTGGTTTCAAATGAGTCGGCACGCGGCGTTTCTGAAGTGCAGTTGCAATATGGTATCCCGGTAGCTAATGCTATTTTGACGACAGAAAATGACGAGCAGGCATTTGCTCGCGTGGATGTAAAAGGTGCGGAGGCTGCGGAAGTGGCGATTGAAATGGTGAATTTGTTAAAGCAATTATGAGCGATAAAAAAACAACAACAACTAAAAAGCCCTCAGGTAATCGCAGAAAATCGCGTGAGTTGGTCTTAAGAGGCCTGTATCAACATTTGCTTAGCCCCAAAGAGCTACGTTTAATTGTCCGTGAGATGGCAGATGAACCTGATTTTGCGCATGCAGATGAGGGCTATTTTAGAAGTCTGCTTGAAGGCGTTTACGCGCAATTATCTGAACTCGATGAGCGTATCACCAAATTTTTGGATAGGGCGATAGCTGAGCTGAGCCCAATCGAACATGCAATTTTGTTGATTTCGGCTTATGAACTCATTTTTGATGTGAGCATTCCTTATCGTGTCGCTATTAATGAAGGCGTTGAGTTGGCTAAATTATATGGTGGCACGGACGGTCATAAGTACGTCAACGGTGTGCTGGATAAATTGGCAGCAGAAGCGCGACCAACAGAATTAGTTCGATAATTTATTCGACTTCATAAAAAAGCCCAACATAAGTTGGGCTTTTTTTTAAAATTGAATGGGGATGTTTCGGAAGCCGCTATCGTCTAGCATTAGACAACTTCCTTGTTCATACCAATCGCCAAGCACAATTCTGCTGCAATGCTTGCTAGCTAGATTAAGCTGGTGGACATCTGGTCTATGTGTGTGGCCATGAATGAAGATTTCAGGATAGTTAAAGTCTTGAAGTGTCTTTTCTACGGCCTGTACATTCACATCCATAATCATAGAAGATTTGTAGGACTTTTCTTGCTCACTTTTTTTTCTTAGTTCTTCAATTTGCGCTTTGCGTTGGGTGAGGGGCTGGCTCATAAATTTTGTTTGCCAGTCTTGAGAACGCACCAGTTTTTTGAATGCTTGATATTCAACATCATCTGTACAAAGTGCGTCGCCGTGACTCAGCAAGACTCTGTGACCATATAAATTGAGTGCGCTTGGATCTGCAAGTATGGTCGCGCCAGTTGCTTCAGAAAAAGCTTCTCCAACTAAGAAGTCACGATTGCCTTGTATAAAATAAATCGCTGTGTTCCGGGAAAGCGCTTTTAAAGCCAGGATAATATTTTGATGGTCTGGGTGATTTATATCATCATCACCAGCCCAGTATTCAAACAAGTCGCCGAGAATGAAAAGTTTTTCTGCTTGCTTGGCTTTTGTTTTTAGAAAGTTGAGAAAGGCCTCTGTGACAGCAGGCCTCGACGCGCATAGATGCAAATCGGAAATGAATAAGCTGTGTGCCTGATCATTTCCGATATTGTTCATAGCAAGGGATTAACAAACTTCAGCGTGTTGAATAACGACGTTATCAACAGGCACGTCTTGATGGAAGCCGCTATTACCTGTTTTTACTTTTGCAATTTTATCCACGATTTCAGTGCCTGCAGTCACTTTACCAAATACGCAGTAGCCCCATCCTTGTGAAGTTGGTGCGCTAAAGTTCAAGAAGTCGTTGTCTGCAACGTTAATAAAGAACTGGCTGCTTGCTGAATCTGGGTTAGGAGTGCGTGCCATCGCAATGGTATATTTTTTGTTGGCTAGACCGTTGTTTGCTTCATTTTTGATCTCTGCCTGTGTTGGCTTTTGTGACATGTTTTCAGTAAAGCCACCACCCTGAATCATAAAGCCATCGATAACACGGTGAAAAATCGTGTTGTTGTAAAAGCCGCTTTCTACATAAGCTAGAAAGTTAGCTACTGTGATGGGTGCCTTGTCAGCATCCAATTCAATCGTAATATCACCAAAGTTTGTTTGTAGTTTAACCACGTTTATTTCCTTTATTTTTCAATACAAATGACATTAAAAATCTTCTGGGTCGCGCATATTATGCGGCACCTTCGTAAATAATTTTCCAGCGATCGTTCTCAAAAATCCAATACTGACGCTTACGCATTTGGCTATCTAATACGCTGCTGCGGAAAGTCTGATCAAAAGTCACCACAGCCATTGGTGCGGCGCTGTTGGGGTAGCGCAATACACTCAGATTAGAAAGCTTAATATCTACTCTTGGTTTGCTTGCTTGAATACGTTTTTTCTCCTCAGCCCAGTGGTTGTAGTCCAAGCTGCCATTTGAGAAGTTATTAGAGTAATGCTCTAAATAAATTTCGGTCTCTTGCGATTGCCAATCTTTGCGCCAGTTTTCAATCGCATCTAGTAACGCTTGTTTGTCTTGGGCATTTGAGCTGAATACGCTTGAATTTGGTTTTAGCCATTCGATATCCTTAGCAATAATGACAGGCACGCTGCCTTGCTGAAGGATAGGGGTGAGTGTATTGAGGTCTTGGTTGCCAAGCACAACACAGCCGTCGCTTGATTGAGGTGGGCGGCTATAAGTGTCATGCGAGGTGCCGTGTAGCCAGATGCCGCTACCTGTCTTGCCTTGGCGTTTGTCCCACTCGTTGGGGTAGCTTAAAGGATAGGCTGCATCGCCATACATATCGGCTAATTTTTGAGTGAGCCTTGGCGCGGTGTAATAAACGCCAAGCGGAGTGCGTTTGTCGCCAGCATATTTCTTCTCGCCACCGTTTTTGCCGATAGTGACATAAAAATCGGCATTGTATTGGAGTGTGCCGTTGTCATTTCTGTAAACGAACAAACGGGATTTGTCGGCATCCACCACAAAAATATAAGGCTGATTTTCATCAAGCTGCCAGACAGGCTCTGGAATATAGCTGTGCGTATCTTTAGCAAGGTAGCGCTCGATACGCTTGCGCGCTTCATCACGGTAGCCTGCAACGTCTTCTGAACCTGGGTTAGGTGTACCAAAGTTTTGGAATTGTAGGCCACGCGCCATCAGCAAATCGCCCTTCACCATTTGCGCTAGCTTGAAATTAGGCGTGTTCGCCAAAATTTGATCAAGCGTGTCTAGCGCTTTCTGAATGTCGCCAGCGGAAATGGCCATCAAACTTTTTACCATCAGCTCTTCAGTCGTGCTGGCCGCCTTTGCGCCTTCTTGCAAGACCTTTGCGCCATCTGCACGATTGAGTGCGGTTGCCGTCCATGGCACGATAGTGACCAATAAAAGCGTCACTAGCGTATAGATTTTGAGTCTGAGCATGGGATGGCGATGAAAGAAACTAAACAATTTTTAATTCAACTGTTGTGATTAATGCGCTGCGCGTTCTTGTTGAATTAGCCATTTGCTACCAATTTTAACGAAATCGAGTGTTTTGGTAGTGCCTTGGGATAATTTGCCTGAGCGATAGTATTGCTTAAACATCGCGCTCGCGTGGCTATCATCAGCCATTTTGACTTTAATGTTTGAAACAGAAACTTCGATTTTCTCTGGCTTGTTAATACGTTCGCGACGTGTTCTTTCCCAGTCTTTGCGGCTTTGGCCGTTAGGCGCTTTAAAGCTCTCGGCGTAAGCGTCTAAATAAGCATCAACATTTTTACTTGACCATGCGTTCGCCCATTTGTTAACGGCATTTTGAATGTTTTTGTTGGGATCATTGCTCTCATCAGCATTGCTTGCCGCCGCCTTGTCTGCTGAGTTGCTAGAGGCTAAGTCAACATGGTCACTGGCAGCACTTGGAGTGCCAGGCAAAGGCGCAGTGTTGATGTGTTGCGGCTTAGATGTACTTGCTGCTAGACCAGTTTTTCCTGTGACGCTAAACAGATCCTTAATTAGCAACATTTTGTTTTGTGCTCTTGCATTAGAAGTGTCTAATTGCAAAGCTTTACCATAGGCCTCTGAAGCTAGCTTTGCGTAGATGTCGCCCAGATTTTCGTGCGCAGTCGCATAGCTTGGATGGGTTTTAATGGCATTTTCAAGCGCTTGTTTCGCTTTGTCGTATTGGCCTTGATCAGCATATAAAACCGCTAAGTTGTTATATGGCTCTGGCAGGCCTGGAAAGCGTTGCGTAATGTCATTAAACGCTTTGATTGCATCTTCTTTTTTGCCTTGTTCCGCCAACATTACAGCGCGCATAAACAACGCTTGAACGTCGTTCGGATTAGCGTTGACGTGAGCATTGATGCGATCTAATGCTTGATTAGGCTGCCCTTGATTGGCTTGTTGGGCGATATCCTTTAGGTCGTCAGCTTGTGCTGAGCCAAGACTGAAGATTGCTAATAAAACGAGCAGGCGAATCGATAAAGCGCGTGTAATAGCCATTGTGATATACTTTTCGCAGTTTTAATAAGTTATGAATTCTATCAAAAAGCCCGTTTTAGCTCTACCAAAATAAGACGCTACAAAAGAAACACAATCACCATGCTTAAAATCTACAACACCCTTGCTCGAGAGAAACAAACTTTTGTGCCTATTGTGGCCGGTAAAGTGAGCATGTATGTGTGCGGAATGACAGTTTATGATTTTTGTCATTTAGGCCATGCACGTGTGATGGTGGTATTTGATATGGTCAATCGCTGGTTGCGTGCGTCGGGGTTTGATGTGACTTATGTGCGAAATATTACGGATATTGATGACAAAATTATTAAGCGCGCCAATGAAAATGGCGAGGATATCAGTGCATTAACTCAACGTTTTATTGACGCAATGGATGAGGACTCTGCCCAGCTTGGAGTATTGCGCCCAGACATTGAGCCACGAGCCACGGCTCACATTGATGGCATGATCAAAATGATCACGGCCTTGATTGAAAAAGAGCATGCTTATCACGCAGATAACGGCGATGTTTTTTATGCGGTGAATAGCTTTGCAAACTACGGAAAATTATCTGGTAAGTCTCTGGAAGACTTGCGCGCCGGTGAGCGTGTTGAAGTGGATAGCTTTAAACGTGACCCCATGGATTTTGTGCTGTGGAAATCAGCTAAACCAGGTGAGCCAAGCTGGGATTCGCCTTGGGGTAAAGGCCGTCCAGGCTGGCATATTGAATGTTCGGTGATGGGTGAGTGTCATTTGGGTGAGCATTTTGATATTCATGGCGGCGGTCAAGATTTGCAGTTTCCGCATCATGAAAATGAAATTGCACAATCCGAAGCTGCTCACGACTGCACTTTTGTGAATTACTGGATGCACAATGGCTTTGTGCGTGTTGATGACGAAAAAATGTCTAAATCTTTAGGTAATTTTTTCACGATTCGCGATGTGTTAAAAAAATACGATGCAGAAGTGGTGCGTTTTTTCATTTTACGTGCTCATTATCGCAGTCCGCTGAATTATTCAGACAAGCATTTAGATGATGCCAAGCAAGCGCTATCACGTCTTTACACGGCCCTTAGAGGCGCTGAAGCGCTGGCAAAAGTTGACCAAAGCGTGGCTTCTTACCAGGCATTTAAAGATGCAATGAATGATGACTTCAACACGCCAGAAGCCTTGGCTGTGTTATTTGAGCTAGCAAATACCTTTAATAAAACGAAAGACCTCTCGGTCGCCCAGCAGCTTAAAGGCTTGGCTAATATACTAGGTTTGCTAGAACGAGATTCCGAAACGTTTATGCAAGCAGGCTCTGCTGCAGACCTTGATGCATCAGCGATAGAAGCCCAGATTGCAGCAAGAGCTGAGGCCAAAAAAGCTAAAAACTTTGCTGAAGCAGATCGCATCCGTCAGGAACTTTTAAGCCAAGGTGTTGTTCTAGAGGATACCGCGCAGGGTACTATTTGGCGCAGTAATTGATTAGAATGACAAACATGACTCGTCAACAATTTATCGCTATCTTGATTGGATTGCTCTTCTGCTGCTGTTTGCTAGCCAAGCAAACAGCGCAGAATTTCGACAATTTAATCGATCAGCCAGGCGCGCAAGAGGTGGTGGTAGAGAGCTTGGATGGCGACGATCTTGTTGATGTGGCTGATGATTTTCTAGTGATGCCTTTCTTGTTTACGGTGACTTGTTTGTTTTTTGTAGCACCGATTTTCTCTTCGCTGACATATACGCAGCCTATCATTCGGTCCCCGCAGCGACCGCCCTCGATTTAACACTTCAAATTACGCCATTTTGGCGTGACTCTTGCTTTAGTTTATGTGTAGCCGAAGTACACATACTAAATTTTGGAATTGTTTAAGTGGAATAAATTGATGAAATTAGAAAAAATCGCTTTATTGAGTAGAGGCTTATTGGGGTTAATCTTGAGCATCCCCGCAATCACCTACGCTGCTGATGGATATAGTCTGCGACAAGTGATCGATCTTGCCTTTAATGAGCACCCCAGTGTACGAGTGGCAAAAGCGCAAGAAGCAGCGGCAATTGCGAACGTCACAACAGCTAAATCTTTCTTGAATCCTGAAATTGAAGTTGGCGCGGGCCCTAGCCGCTATAGATCAGGCTCGAATGACACCCGCAATAACTGGGGTGTTGCTTTGGCGCAACCACTGGAATTTTCTGATGTAAGAAAGGCGCGTCGTGAAATTGCAGAATCCAATGTGAACTATGTGAGCTTAAACACAGAAATTAACCAGGTTGAGCTGAGATCCAAAGTAAAGCAGGGTTTTTATCAAGTTGTGCAGCGCCAAGATGCCTTGCGTCTAATGGAGGAAGATCGCAATTTACTCCAGCAAATTCGTGAGCGCGTCAAACT